>JALEHU010000010.1 GCA_022770365.1 Blautia sp.
ATGATGTCTGTATTTGCTCAGATGGAAAGAGAAATAACCATACAGAGAATCAAATCTGGTATGGAAAACGCAAAAGCAAAAGGAAAGCATATTGGAAGATACAAAACAACTGAGAATGATATACCGGCAGTCTTCTTTAGATATTATCCTCAGTATGCAAATGGAACAATTAACTTGTCTGAGTTTGCTCGATTAACGAAGCTTAGTAGAAATTCAATCTATAAGTATTTGAAAATCGTAGGGAATAAGCAAACCTCATTATAATAGGAAGAAATTCATTCAGAAAGTCAGGAGATACATATGATTAAGCAACCAGAAAAAGGAACACGGGCTTTGCGAATAGCTATCATAACCTATCCTCCGTAATTGTAGTGAAATAGTCTAACTATCTTTCATTTACAATTATAGAGGAATCCAGGAGATTAGAAAATCCGCAGGAATATTTGGCGCTTACGGATGAAAATCGGAAATACCGTCAGATGACGTCAAAAAACTTTGGCTGAAAGACAGTGGTAAGAGGTACACAGCCTTAATAGCACATCCAGGCAGATCTAAGTGGATCATTGTCCCGGAAAGGACTTGTAAAAAAGATGAGAAAGAGGTAAAGTTGGGATAAGAAAATCTATGCCAGATGATGTGATCTCGAAAAAGGGATCTTATATTATACCCTTTTGACTTGCTAATCATAAAATACGATCAGAAGAAAGGAATGGAAAGATGGGTAAAACGGAAAATAGCAGTTGTTTCAATCATTTCGGAACTATGCTGGATTGCTCCAGAAATGCAGTGATGAACGTAGAAAGTATTAAAAAGTGGATTGATATCACCACAGACCTGGGCTATAATACTCTGCTGCTGTACACGGAGGATACATATGAGGTAAAGGATAATCCATATTTCGGATATATGCGAGGGCGTTACAGAAAGGAAGAGCTAAAAGAAATCAATGCTTATGCATTATCAAAAGGAATGGAGCTGATTACCTGTATCCAGACATTGGCACACATGAACGCAATCATCAGATGGCCGGCATACAGAGAACATGTAGATACCGATGATATCCTGCTGGCGGGGGATAAAGCGGTTTATGAACTCATCGATAAGATGTTTGCTACTATACCGATAAGGAGCATTATGATAAAATGCTTACTGCCCACTCAAAGATTAAGGCGAATTCCTGGTTTGCTGGTGGCTTTTGGAACTGGTCGGGATTCGCACCTCATAATGGCTACAGTGTAAAAACAGCCAGTGCGGCAATCGAAAGCTGCAGAGAACATGGCGTACAGGATGTTTTCTTTACTATGTGGGGAGATGATGGCGGCGAATGCTCGAAATTTGCGATGCTACCGGCTCTGTTTTATGCATCTGAACTAGCAAAGGGCAATACGGATGATGCAAATATCAAGGAGAAATTCAAGGAGAAATTCAAGGAGAAATTCGGTGTTTCTTTTGAATGTTTCATGCTCCTTGACCTGCCGGGGACACCCGGGGGCAGGGCAGATGTGGTTTGCAATGCGGAAAAATACCTGCTTTACAATGATTGTTTTACCGGGCTGATGAATTCTATGCTTGAAGGCGGGGAGAATGAGCAGTATGAAGCCTGCGCCAGACAGCTTGATCGGATGAAAAAGGAGGAAAACTGGGGTTATCTGTTCGCAGCAGCCCAGGCACTCTGTGAAACTCTTGCAATTAAGGCACAGCTTGGAGAAAAAACTCGCCAGGTGTATGAAAGTAAGGACAGGGAAGCGTTGAAGTTACTGCTGGGAGATTACCGACAGGTAATAAAGAAGCTCGAGGTATTCTATAAGGCTTACAAAAAGCAGTGGTTTATCGAGAATAAGCCTCATGGATTTGATGTGCAGGATATTCGAATTGGCGGCTTGATTGCCCGTATCAGAAGCTGTCAGGAGAGGCTGCAGGAACTTTATGACGGGAAAGTTTGTGTAATTGAGGAACTTGAAGAGAAGCAGCTGGATTTCTGCGGAAAGGGTGAGGAACTGAGTAGTGAACATGGCTGCTTTAACAGTTGGGGGAAAACGGTAACAGCCAATGTGCTCAGCTGGTAGTAATCTTGGAGGGTTAGAGTCAACTGCTGGAGGATGGAAAGACGGAGGGTGCGACAGACATCCGGAAAGCAGACAGAACTCCGGAAGAGGATGACATGCTTGATCTGATGATGAATGGAGGCAGCCGGGTAAGTATGGAAAATCTTTCAGAACCTATCAGGTGGTATGAACAGATCAGGGATTAGGAAGTGGAGGAAAAACAAGGAGGAAAATCCAAGACAGCTTGCAGCAGAGTATTATGCCCCGCTTTTCCTTTTGATCAGTATGTTCGATAAAACAGGAGAAAATGAGGATTATATCAAAATTCTCCGTAATCATACGGATCACTTTATTCGGAGTTATGGAGTGGATTCAGGAAAAGTGATATGAGGAATGTATGCAGAATTACGGGGTGGATTCGGGAGGAGGAATGATATGAGAAACGAAATCAATATGAGACAGTATGGTCTGTCTGAGACACTGGAAAAATCAGCCGAACGTTTTGCGGATTTGACTGTTTCGCGAGTCCTTTCTCAGGAAAAAGGAATATATCGGCTGGTCTCTTCACAGGGAGATAAATGGGGAGAAATATCGGGCAGATTCCATTATGATGTACAAACAAAATCAGAATATCCGGCAGTGGGCGATTTTGTCATGGCTGACTGGAATAAAAGCGGCGGAAACGCAGTGATCCACCATGTTCTGCCTCGAAAAAGCAGTTTCATTCGGAAAGCTGCAGGTGAAAAAAACGAGGAGCAGGTTGTTGCCGCCAATATTGATACTGTATTTTTGTGTATGTCCCTGAATAACGATTTTAATCTGCGGCGATTAGAACGCTATATCTCAATTGCATGGAACAGCGGTGCATTGCCGGTTGTTGTCCTGACAAAAGCGGACTTGTGCGGGGATCCGGATCATAAACTGTTCGAGGTATCTTCTGCAGCAGCGGGTGTGGATGTGTTAGTGACGAACACTGTAAATCAAAATGGTTATGAGCAGATTTATCCGTATCTTGCCGATGGAAAGACGATCGCATTTATCGGTTCGTCCGGTGTAGGAAAGTCTACTTTGATTAATTTTTTGCTTGGTGAACGACATCTGGAAACGAATGGATTGAGGAAGGATGACAAAGGACGTCACACGACAACTCATCGTGAACTGATTCTTTTGCCATCAGGCGGCATGGTGATTGATACACCGGGGATGCGTGAACTTGGAATGTGGGATGCCGGAGACGGAATCGATCAGACTTTTTCGGATATCGAGAAACTGGCACAAAGGTGTCGCTTTCGTGATTGCACACATTCCGGAAGTGAGCCGGGGTGCGCAGTACAGGAAGCCGTTGAGCGTGGTGAATTACGACTTGAGCGACTTCGCTCTTATCAGAAACTGATGAATGAGAATCGGTATGCGGAAGATACACAGGGTTATCTTACTGAGAAAAGGCAAAGATTTAAAAACATTGCAAAAATCAATAAAAAGAATCGGAAAGGATAAAGAAAAAATAATGAATACGAGCAATATTGTGATACGTTTAGAGAAAAAAGAAGAATATCGGGAAGTAGAGAACCTGGTAAGAGAAAGCTTTTGGAATGTATACCGCCCGGGATGTTTTGAGCATTATGTGCTGAATAAGCTTCGGAATGATCCGGCATTTGTTCCGGAACTTGATTTTGTTATGTACCTTAGTACGCAGGAGAATGCTCCGGCGGAGCATTCTATCGCAGAACAGGACGGAAAGCTGATCGGCCAGAACATGTTTATGAGAGCAAATATCAAAGCAGATGATGGCAGGATTATCCCCATTATGACGATGGGACCGATCTGCATTACCCCTGAACTGAAAAGAAAGGGATATGGAAAGATTTTATTGGATTATTCCCTGGAAAAAGCAAAGGAACTTGGCTGCGGTGCGGTTTGTTTTGAAGGAAACATTGATTTTTATGGAAAGAGTGGATTTGCCCCGGCAAGCACCTTCGGCATTCGCTATCATGGCTTGCCGGAAGGTGAAGATGCATCCTTCTTTTTGTGCAAGGAACTGATTCCGGGATATTTAGACGGTATTACCGGTGAGTATGCAACACCACAGGGTTATTTTGTGGATAAAGCAGAGGTGGAAAAATTCGATAAGGAGTTTCCGGTCAAAGAAAAATTAAAACTTCCTGGTCAATTATTCCAGTGTATCAACAGTTATGAAGGTATAAACATTAGCAATGGGGGGTGCAGTTGTAGTATGGAAATCAAAGCCCCGGATGGGACCTCTATTAATCGTGGAAATGGGAAGTAAACAACATAATTGGAATATGGCAGACACAGTTACTGCCGCGCGGATGGCAGCCTCTCTTTTTTTACTGTTCTTACCTATGAAATCCATTTGGTTTCTTGTTATTTATACAGTTTCCGGTTTGACGGACGTATTAGATGGATGGCTTGCCAGAAAATACGGAAATGCAAGTGAGTTTGGCGCAAGGCTGGACAGTATTGCTGACTTGTTGTTTTATAGTGTTTTGCTGATCCGTCTTTTTCCGATATTGTATCAGACACTTCCGGGAGAAATCTGGTATGCAGTATTGGGAATCGTACTTGTACGTTTTGCAGCGTATGCCACAGCAGCAGTCAAATATCAGTTCTTTTGGTTTCGTATATTGTTGTATATAGCTGGGCAGTATGCATTTTGGCATTTGCTGCGTCATTGGAGGAGCATTTAAGGATTATCGAGGGTGTATCGAATGGTTGCGAGATGCCGGGATTATCAACATTTGTTATTGCCTGAATTTTCCGGAATTACCATTGAAGGGTAACTATAATAAGTCAAAATACAAATTATATTTTTTTGATACCGGAATTTTTGTGGCTATGTTGGATGAAGAGGCACAGGAGGATTTAAGGGCAAACAAAAATCTTGGCGTGTATAAAGGGGCTTTGTACGAAAATATTGTGGGTGAAGCTCTGGTAAAGGGTGGATATGAATTGTACTATTATAAGAAGGATGATTCCTATCTGGAAGAGGATTTTTTTGTCAGGACAAAGGAGTACCTGGTACCGATAGAAGTGAAGGCAACAAATGGTATGGCGAAGGCTCTTAGGACGATGATTAAAAGTAACAGTTATCCGGATATCAAATATGGCATAAAATTGACAGGTGGAAATATAGGTTATAGTGATAACATTTATACATTTCCGTATTTTTGTGCTTTTCTATTAAAACATTATCTGAAAGAAGTGAGTCTTGACCGTGAGAGCAGACAATCGGAATCTGAAATAGATGGTGCAAAACGTTTCTCTTTACTGAAATGAGAAAATGTGCTATCGTATTTATAGACAACTTGTCGGTAAGAGGTAAAAGTGATGCGAATTGTAAAAGAAGCCACTGAACGAAGAAATGAAATACTGGATGTTGCTGAACGATTATTCTGCACACAGGGATATGACAATACCAGCACAAACGATATTCTTGCGGAGATTGGAATTGCCAGGGGGACGCTGTATTATCATTTCAGGAATAAAGAAGATATTTTAGATGCAATGATTGACAGAATACTGGATGAAATTATTAGAAAGGCAGAAAAATTTGATGATTCCATAGAGTATTCTGCGGAAGTGAAAAAGAGAATGGTTCTTGCTTTTATCAGCAATGCGGAAATTTTACTCCATATGGAAAAAGGAAGTCTGCTTGAAGCTATGGTTCCAATGTTTTACAGAAAATAAGATTCAGTAACTATTCTGTCTGCTATGGTCAGTGAATGGTCTGATGGAGTGAACAAATTTATGCAAAGATAGTCGGGAAAAAGGACAGCCGATGAGATATAATGTATTCAGAAGCAAGGGAGGAAAGAATTATGGAATGGCTGCCTGCATTAAAGGAATATGAATTTGCAGCAGGTTACTGTGTAGAGTATTACGATGATCCGGCTGAATATGAGAAGGGAACTCTGGATGAGAATTACTACTGTGAAATCTGGATTCCGGTAAAGAAAAAATAGAATGATTTATCCTTGCAAAACAGGTCATAATCCGTGTGGTTATGGCCTGTTCTTTTTTGGGGGGAATACTTGACTGTATTTGACAGTTCTGTAGTATCACTTATATTGTTTGTTCGTAAACACTACAAAATATGCTAGCGTAAAGTTTTAGTCGGAAAATTAAAAATGGTAATAAAAGAGAACACCACTTTGTGATAAAGTATTTAGTGACAAAACTAATAAAAACAAAGGAAGGTGTTCTCTATGATTAAGAGTATAAAACATTTTGCGGAAGAAAGCATCAGTATTTTTGAAAAATTGGAGGAAGATTTTTTTAAACATCCTGAAAAGATGGCAGAGTATGTCAGAGGCATCACAAAGGAATTGCATAAGGTTGGTATCCTTATGATTCAGGAATCTTTGGAACAGCTGACCCAACAGCTGAACGACAGTGGTAAGAGGCCAACGGGATGGTATATTGAAAAAGACAGTCAAAAGCAGCTGGTAACATCACTGGGAACGGTGCATTTTACCAAAACCCTCTTTACGAACAGAGAAACAGGTAAAATGGAGTATCTGCTGGACAGAATCCTCGGACTGGAAACCCATGAAAGGATAACAGAAGATGCTGTGGCATCAATGCTGGAAGAAGCGGT
>JALEHU010000014.1 GCA_022770365.1 Blautia sp.
TTCCGTCTCACTATCATATGTCAGGTAGCCAAGATGTACTAAAAGTGTAAGCACATCATCCTTTGTGGCAAATGATGTCATGTCATTTTCAAATGTGCCTGTATTTATTTTCTCACTTTCACCGGCAAGCATTTTAATCACGGCATCTTTTAGACCATCCATATTCATTTGAATATAAACCTTGAGAGCCTCGTAAGTTTCAGTCTGATTCCTTGTAATTGTCCAGTCTGCAGATCAAATTTAATACTTTGCTTTTTTCTTGCGACCGCGCTTTTTAGCAGGAGTTTCAGGAAGTGGATTTTCCTCATATGCAGTTTTGATGATGGCATCATACTCCTTATCAAACTTATGGCGGTGATAGTAGCTGACCTCATCCTCCTCTGAAAGAAGTGCTTTGTCACGCACCTTTTTCATGTCGAGCAGAAGTTTCTTAAACCTGACCGCCCAGATCTGCTCCGGGTGATTTTCAATCACACCGTTTAATTCCCGGAGAAGATGCGCACAGCAGATGGCATGTGTCACATCCTGATACTTCCAGTAAGAACCCCAGCAGGTTTTTCCATCTACACGACTGCCGGTCTCATCACAATGGACCAGCCCGAACATGGTCATTTTCAGACGGATTCGCTCGTAAGTATCTTTCAGCGATTCCGCACAGCGTGTCACCATGTTTTTGATGGTGCCTGTCGCCAGTGGAATGTTAAATACACTGGACAGTTGCTTTTATGTTTTCAGGAAAGGATCCGGTTTTAACGCCACCATGCAGAGGACATTCACGCACTTCAATAGCATTGTGTGCAGTGACATCCACAGTCACAACCGTATCAACTTCATGGCGTGTTTCTTTTATGCAGGCCTTAGAAAGACATTCCGCGCGATGGGGACAGCCGGTACAATCAGAATGCATATGATTCTCGATGTGATCCGGATCCGAGATAACGGAAAGATGAACGCCGTCATGGCCTTCCTGTGCACCCTGCTTCTTTCCGGAGGATTCGCGAAGGCTTTTGTTCTTTTTTACCGCAGGCTTCTTAAGCCCGTCTGATGAAGGCGGTTTGGAACTGTTTTTGGAATTTTTGTTTAACTGTTCCTTCAGCTCCTTGATCGTCTGATTCAGATCAGTAATGGTCTGATTCATGCTGTCAACAGTAGCTGTTAATTCAACAACCTGATTAGACAGAGATGCGTTCTGTTCCATCAGAAAACGAACGAACTCTTCTGTGATGTTAATCGGCATTCAGACCACCTTCTTTCCACAAGATTTTATGCTTCTATTATAGCGGAAACGCTATAAAAAAGCGAATCTGTCAGCAAAGCTGATTAGCAAAATGACGGTGGATAAGTATTAAATTTGAAGGTACAAATGCTAATAAATATATTCAAAATCGTCTCGAAAGGCGAAAATGAAGCGGATAGAATATCGATGGTTGGGGATTATCCACAAGGTTGATATACGAATAAAAAATCATCGTTTTTATCCACAAAGTAACAGCAAATCAGAGCAGAAAAAAATTTTTCAATTCTCTGTTTTGCACAACAATTGGTTATTGAACCGAAGGGGTTCTGAACAGTTACGTTTATTTTTCATATTGTGACATATATTCGTTGACGCAGCGTTTGATTCTGTCAACCGGATTCAGGAGATGGCTGACAGACAGGTCGTGATTGAGCGTATCGATGATAAGAGCAATATACTTGCTCATATCACAGGAAATATAATAGTCTTTCTGCAGAAGCTCCGGTGTCTGGTAAACCAGATTAGTGGTAAGGAGTTTGTCAAATACACCATTCTTATAAGCATCATCAAATTTCTCAAGCCCGTCAGTAAAAAGTCCGAAAGTGGAGCAGATATAAATCCTGCCGGCTCCTCGTTCTTTCAGAAGGGAAGCGATCTTCAGGATAGTATCACCGGATGAAATCATATCATCAATAAGAATCATATCCTTGCCCTGAAGCTTCGGTCCGAGGAATTCGTACGCAGCGATCGGATGACGACCGTTCACGCGGCGGGAATAATCAAGACGCTTGTAATACATACCCATATCAACGCCAAGAATATTGGCAAGATAAATGGCACGGTTCATGCTTCCTTCATCCGGACTGATGATCATAAAATGATCATTGTCAATATGAAGTCCCTGTTCGTGATGAAGAAGAGCTTTGATAAACTGGTAGGAAGGCTGAACAGTCTCAAATCCGTGGAGAGGAGTGGCGTTCTGCACACGGGCATCATGGGCATCGAAGGTAATGATATTCTCTACGCCCATGCCGGTCAGCTCCTGCAGTGCGGTAGCGCAGTCCAGGGATTCTCTTCCCACACGCTTGCTCTGGCGGCTTTCATATAGATAAGGCATGATCACATTAACTCTGCGGGCTTTGCCGCCGATGGCTCCGATCACACGCTTCAGATCCTGAAAGTGGTCATCCGGGGACATGAGGTTGGTGAAAGCACCCATACGGTAGGTCAGGCTGTAATTGCATACATCTACCATTATATAAATATCATCACCGCGGACGGATTCGGCTACAACACATTTGCCTTCGCCGGAACCGAAACGGGGAGTCTGTACGGAAATCATGTAGTTATCTCTCTGATATCCATCAAAAGCAAAGGGATCGATATGCTGCTGGGTTCTTTCCTTTCTCCACTGTACCAGCCAGTCGTTCACCTTCTGGCCCAATTCGCTGCAGCTTTCCAGCGGAATCAACCCGAGTCTTCCTACAGGAAGGGTAGTCAGATCTTTTGTGCTTAACTGTGCCATTTGCTATTTTCCTCCTAAAAATATTTTCTCAATACGGATGTCTTTCCCGATCAGCTTTACCATTTGATAATTGCTTGCAATACGGGAAAAGGTTCTTTCGGAATATGTGTCAGAAAAATCCTCCAGCTTCAGATTGGTAGAGATAATAGTGGATTTCTTTCGCATAATCCGTTCGTTGATGCATAAAAACAACTGGGATGATACAAAACTGTTAGTAAGTTCAGTTCCCAGATCGTCGATAATCAGCAGATCGCAGTCAAAAATAAAGTGTTCTTCACCGGTACTTTCCGCCTTTCGGGAAAATGTGGACTGTGCGAGCAGATCAAACAGATCAAAAGCGGAAAAATACAAAACACAGTGTGCGCTCTTTAGAAGCTCTCCGGCGATACAGTGAGAGAGGAATGTCTTCCCCACACCGGTATTTCCGTAGAAAAACAGATTCTGGAACCGGCTGTCAAAGTCCCGGACAAAGCTTCTGGCGGTATTATATGCGCGCAGAGCAGTTTCCCTGGCGGAAAGCCCTGTCGCATCATTTGTTATTGTATCAGAATAATAGTCAAATGAAAAGTGGTCAAAGTTTTCTTTTTCAAGAATTTCGTTGAGATTGGACTGTGTATACAGGAGTTCAATCTCGGCTTTTTTAAAACAGGTGCATTTCTGGCTGCCGATATAACCGGTGTCCTGACAGAGCGGACAGACATAATGAGGTTCCAGGTAATCTCCCGGATAATGATGGGCAGCAAGCAGTTCGGCACGCTCACGGGAAAGCATGGCGATGGAAGATTTCAGATCTTCCAGTCCGGATTCACGGCCGCCCAACAGTGCGCGGGCCTTGGAAGCACTTAAAGAGGCGACTTCCTGATCGATATCCTGCAGTCGGGGGATTTCTCCGTATACAGCACTGCGGCGCTGTTCAAGATCATAACGGCTCTGAGCCTGCCTGCGGCTGTATTCCCTCATGATCGTATCATATTGATAATTCTGTAACGGCACGGCGCTCTCCTTCTTCTATAGTATGTACGTATCTGCCCGCTCCATGCGCAGATGGAAACTGCCGGGCAGCTGCGTATGTAAAAAATTATTGATTCAGCAGTCTTTTTTCGTATTCGTCAAAGTTATATTCTCTCTGCTGGAAATTATTGAAGCGGTTGGGCGCGGAAGACTGGGCCGGTCTGGCAGTCTCCCGGGTCAGCTTGCGTTTCCTGTGCTGCGCATCAAGGACTTTGATGTCGTCTGAGGAACGGACATTTTTCTTTTTCCAGCCGGTAAGGATCTTGTCGGTGTACTGGAAACTGGCTTGACCGGTCTGCATGATCGTACGGCTGCAGGCTTCCTGGATGATGTCCAGGCTGAAACCATAATCTTTCAGCCATTTGTCCATAAGGACGACTTCGCTGTCAACCGGATTACGATTGTTGATGCCAAGAGCTTTCAGTATAGTGAAATAATCTTTTCCGAAACGGGAATTGGCATCTTTGGCCATCTGTACGGTGGTAATGCCTGCCTCGGCCCACGCGAGAGCTACAGTTTCTATATAACGGATACTCTTGTGGTTGCGGCTGACACAGTATTCGATCAGGTACTCGATCAGGTCTGCAGATAACTTCAGCTTATCGTAGAAAAAGAGTAGTTTCTGCATTTCAGTTGCTGTCAGAGTTTTACCCAGATATTGTTCCGCGATGTAGAGAAGCTGGACAATTTCTTCATTCTGCTTTAGTTCTTTGATGCGGTCAGGCGTCATAGCTTCAGTCTCCGGAACCGGAGTTTTGTAAAAAGACTCCGGGGCAGTATTGACTTTCTGATCTGTCTTCGGACCGGGTTCCTGATCAGCCGCCTGACAGGAAACAGAATGAACCGGGGAATCCGAAGGAACTGTCTGCAAAGGCAGAATGCTGATTCCGCAAAGATTCCTGCTGTTATCGTAATCCAGAGAAATGAGTTCCTGTTTGGACCAGTATTTCAGCGCACGGATAATATCCCGCTCTGTACAGAGAAGGCGGTCAGCCATTTTCTCCAGACTGAAGGAGACCGGAGCATTGGAAAGCATTCGCACCAGATAGATGTATACCTTGACAAATTCACCATTGGCTTCCGGCATATATTGATCTATAAAATAATTGGATAAAACAGTAACCTCCGTGTTGGAGGAACTGTTCAGTGTGATCATACCCATGAAAATCACTCGCTTTCTTTTGGTACTTATGGATTATAGCACAACCATTTTCAAAAGAGAACCTCTTTTTTTAGGTCAATTCATCCACATTCCTGGTGTGGATAATGTGGATAATGTGGATAGTGTTATGCTGCATATAATTATTGCAAACCAGCTGAAATCCTTTAGATATAAGAATTTTGTAAGAAAATCGTAAATTTTGTAAGAGAAAAATGTCGAATTATGTAAATCACCTGATGCTCAGAAAAATCCACATCTTAAGGAGCGGAAAAATGTGTATAAATATGTGGATAATGTGGATAACTTATGCGGGGCCTTATAAAATCAAGGTTTTCGGATGTGTATAAAAAAATTAATGAAAGACCGGATTTTTTCCCTGTTGTGGAAAAGTCAGAGGAGTTTTCTGTAGAAATAGATATGAAACAAGCCATTACCCGGTACAGCAGGTAATGGCTTGCAGTAAATACCATATCAGATTTCAAAAATCTGACGGAACAATCGAAAAAACGAAAAAATGCTTATTTGCCCAGAAGATGTTCGCCGATATTGACAACATCCCCCGCGCCCATGGTGATCAGAAGGTCGCCTTTGGTGCAGTTCTCAAGAAGATAGTTTTCAATTTCGTCAAAGGTAGGGAAATACTCACAGAGGGTTCCCAGTTCCTGAATCTGCCGGCGAAGGTCTTCTGAAGAAATTCCAAGGTTATCTGTTTCTCTGGCTGCATAAATATCTGCCAGTACAACATGATCAGCCAGTGTAAGTGCCTGTGCAAATTCCGGCAGAAGTGCTTTGGTGCGGGAATATGTATGAGGCTGGAATACACACCAGGTTGTTTTGTGCGGATAATTTTTAGCGGCGCGGAGAGTGGCTTCAATTTCTGTAGGGTGGTGAGCATAATCATCGATGATGGTGACCCCGGCAACTGTGCCCTTTAACTGGAAACGCCGGTCCGTGCCGGTAAAGCCGTTCAGGCCCTCAGTGATGGCGCTGTCCGGAAGTCCGAGAAGATGTCCAACTGCAACAGCGGACAGGGCATTGGATACATTGTGAATACCCGGAACTTTCAGACTGTAGGTGCCGACATTCTGTCCGTCTTTCAGGACTGTGAAAGTGGCATGTCCGAACTCATCATAAGTAATATCCTGTGCGGTGTACTGTGCATCGTGCTCTAGACCGTAAGTGATGACGCTGCAGGGCAGATCGCGGATGATATCTTCATAAGCAGGGGTATCTGCGTTGATGATCAGTGTGCCGTCTGATGGAAGGAGTTCAGCGAATTTACGGAAGGAATGACGGATGTCATTAATATCTTTAAAGAAATCCAGATGATCCGCATCTATGTTCAGTATAATGCTGATTTTCGGGAAAAAGCTTAAAAAGCTGTTGGTATATTCGCATGCTTCGGTGAGGAACATTTCAGACTGTCCGACACGGATATTGCCTCCGATAGCAGGAAGGATGCCGCCTACACTGATAGTGGGATCGCAGTTCCCTGCCAGGAGCATATGGGAAATCATGGAAGTGGTTGTTGTCTTTCCATGTGTACCGGAAACAGCGATCGGTGTGTCGTAATTGCGCATGATCTGTCCGAGGAGCTGGGCCCGGGTGAGCATCGGGATGCCTTTGGATGCCGCACAGGCGAATTCAGGGTTGTCCGGATGGATAGCTGCCGTATAGACAACGACCTGGACAGATTCTTCAATATTAGAAGCCCGCTGACCATAGAAAATCTTGGCTCCGCGCTCTTCAAGTGTTCTGGTAAGCGGGCTTTCCTTAGCATCGGAACCGGACACTGTGAAGTTTTCTTCCAGCAGGATTTCCGCAAGACCGCTCATGCTGATGCCGCCGATACCGATAAAATGGATATGCAGTGGTTTGTGAAAGTCTATCTGATACATATTATAGTCTCCTAATAAAGTTTTATCTTATTAATGATACTTCCAATTAATTATACTCCCAATGGGGAAAAATGAAAAGCTTTATTTCGGTATATAAAATATAGAGTCGATTCCATGATTTCACACATAAAAATAGACAAAAATAACAGCGAAAAAATTTCGCGTCAGTAATGATTTCTATACAATAATCATAAAAATGGTAAAATTTGGACAAAAAAATTGTAAAAAATGTTCACTAATCTTGTAAAGTATGGTATAATGTTACAACCATAACATGATGCCCGGAGAGGAAACGAATAAGATGCGCGGCATCATGAAGGCAATTTTTTTTGCCTAATATAACATCATAAGAGGTGATTGCATGATTAAGAAAGAAATGATTGCCATGCTCCTGGCTGGCGGACAGGGCAGCCGGCTTGGGGTTCTGACAGAGAAAGTTGCTAAACCGGCAGTCGCTTTCGGCGGAAAATATCGTATTATTGACTTCCCCTTAAGTAATTGCATCAATTCAGGTATCGATACGGTAGGTGTTTTAACGCAGTATCAGCCCTTGCGCCTCAATACACATATCGGAATAGGCATTCCGTGGGATCTGGACCGGAATGAAGGCGGTGTCACCGTACTTCCTCCCTATGAGAAGAGCACAAACAGTGAATGGTATACAGGAACTGCCAATGCTATTTTCCAGAATCTGGACTATATGGAGCAGTACAATCCCGATTATGTCCTGATTCTTTCCGGAGACCATATATATAAAATGGATTATGAAGTAATGCTTGATTTCCATAAAGCCAATAAGGCGGATATTACCATTGCCTGTATGCCGGTTCCTATCGAAGAAGCCAGCCGTTTCGGCATCATGGTAACAGACGAGGCAGGCCGTATCCTGGAATTCGAGGAGAAGCCGGAGAAGCCGAGCAGCAACCTGGCATCCATGGGAATTTATATTTTCAGCTGGCCGGTTCTCAGGGAAGCGCTGCTTGCGCTGAAAGACCAGAGCAATTGTGACTTTGGAAAGCATATTCTTCCATATTGCAAAGAGAAGGGGCAGCGCCTTTTTGCCTACGAGTATAACGGATACTGGAAGGACGTGGGAACGCTGGGCTCTTACTGGGAAGCTAATATGGAGCTTATCGATATCATACCGGAATTCAACTTATATGAAGAGTTCTGGAAAATCTATACAAAGGGCGATATCATTCCGCCTCAGTATATTTCGGCAGATGCGATTGTTGACAGATGCCTGATCGGAGAAGGTGCTGAGATTTACGGAGAAGTACATAATTCAGTTATCGGACCCAATGTTGTCATCGGCAGGGGAAGTGTCATCCGGGATTCCATTATTATGAGGAACTCCGCGGTAGGAGAAAATGTTGTCATGGACAAGTCTATCATCGCAGAGGATGTTGTCATTGGCAATAAAGTCATACTCGGATGCGGTGAGGAAGTGCCGAATGTACTGAAACCTGCAGTTTATGCATTCGGCATTGCGACCATCGGAGAGAAGAGTGTTATACCGGATAATGTAAAAATCGGCAAGAATACAGCCATTTCCGGCGTAACAACACCGGCAGATTATCCGGACGGACTGCTGGCAAGCGGACAGGTAATAGCAGCAAAGGATGGTGACCAGGCATGAGAGCAATTGGTATTATTTTGGCGGGCGGCAACAACAACCGCATGAGAGAATTATCCAACAAAAGAGCGATCGCGGCGATGCCGATTGCCGGAAGCTACAGAAGTATCGATTTTGCACTGAGCAACATGGCCAATTCTCATATCCAGAAGGTTGCCGTGCTTACACAGTACAATGCCCGTTCTCTGAATGAACATTTAAGTTCTTCCAAGTGGTGGGATTTCGGCAGGAAACAGGGCGGACTTTTTGTGTTTACTCCGACGATCACCAAAGAGAACAGTCTCTGGTATCAGGGAACTGCAGATGCGATCTATCAGAATCTGACATTTTTGAAAAACAGCCATGAGCCGTATGTGGTTATTGCGTCCGGTGACTGTATTTATAAACTTGACTACAACAAAGTACTGGAGTATCACATTGCCAAACGTGCAGATATCACGGTAGTGTGCACTACATGTCAGGATCAGAGCGAAGTTGAGCGGTTTGGCGTACTTCGCATGAACGAAGACTGCAGAATCGAAGAGTTTGAGGAGAAACCGATGGTTTCTTCTTATAATACTATTTCCACAGGAATTTATGTTATCCGCAGGAGACAGCTTATCGAACTGATTGAGAAAGCCGCCCAGGAAGGACGGAATGATTTTGTAAGAGATATTCTGATCCGTTATAAGAATCTGAAACGGATTTATGGTTATAAGATTGACAGCTACTGGAGCAATATCTCCACAGCAGAGTCTTATTACAAAACGAATATGGCATTCCTGCAGCCGGAGATCCGGAATTATTTCTTTAAGCAGGATCCGCCGGTCAAGACAAAGATCGATGATCTTCCGCCTGCGAAATACAATCCGGGTGCTGTTGTGAAGAACAGTTTGGTTGCAAGCGGCTGTATCATTAATGGAACGGTGGAGGATTCCGTTCTGTTCAAGGATGTGTTCGTTGGCAATAACTGCGTCATCAAAAATTCGGTAATTCTCAATAATGTATACTTGGGGGATAATACACATATTGAGAACTGTATTGTTGAGAGCAGAGATACCATCAGAGCCAATTCTTATTACTGCGGCGAGGGGGAAGTAAAGATCGTCGTGGAAAAAAATGAGCGTTACGTGCTGTAACCGGGCAGGAGAAGGCAGGACACAGCACTTGTAAAAGGAAAGGGGAAAGCAAGATGAATATTACTGATGTACGCGTAAGAAAAGTTGCAAAAGAAGGAAAAATGAAAGCCGTTGTTTCTGTTACCATTGATGACGAGTTTGTAGTACACGACATTAAGGTAATAGAGGGAGAGAAAGGAATGTTTATCGCAATGCCCAGCCGCAAAGCTACGGATGGGGAATACCGTGATATTGCGCACCCGATTAATTCCGCTACCAGAGACAGGATCCAGATGATCATTCTTGAGAAATATCAGGAAGTAATGGCTGAGGAACCGGAAGCGGCTGCAGAACCTTTCTAACCCGGCATGTTATAATTGAATAAGTGAGATTGAGCGGTGCTTTCATTACCTGAGGCACCGCTTTTTTTGAATTTGTAAGATAAAAAATTAGTGAAGATTTGCAAAAATATGAAGAAAAAGTGAAAATATTACATGAATGTTACAAATGTTAAGTTTGAACATTGATTTTTTTAAAAAGTATGTTATAATTATCCTGCGGAAAACGTTAATAGACTTTCTGGAGGTTATTATGAGGAATAAACGAGTTTTTTCAATACTGCTTGCCGGTTTTCTGGCAGTTTCCATGGGGAACAGTGTATGGGCTTCTACAGAAGATGAAATTGCATATGCCCGGGAACAGAAACAGGCAGCTCAGAGCGGACTGGCACAGACCGAAGCAGCGATCAGCAGTCTGGAGAGCAAGAAGCAGGAGCTGGAAAACTATTTAGCAGAATTAAATGCACAATATGAAGAGCTGAACAGCAGCCTGGCAGAACTTGAAAAAGAAGCTGCTGCCAAGGAAGAGGAGCTGGCTCGGGTTAAAAAAGAACTGAAAAAAGCAAAGGCTGATGCAGAAGAACAGTACGAGGCAATGAAAATACGTATTGTTTATATGTATGAGCATGGTGGAAGCTCTATGCTGGAGTCACTCCTTTCATCCGGCAGTATTGCAGAGTTTCTGAATCAGGCAGAAAATGTTTCCCAGATTTCCCAGTATGACAGAGATATGCTCCAAAAATATGAAGAAACCAGTGATCGCATTAAAGAACAGGAACAGCAGATCGAAGAAGAAAATGAGGCGATTGCCCGGCTGCAGAGCGAAAAAGAAAGCAAGCAGCAGGAAGTACAGGCTTTGGCTGCCAATACCAGTGCAAATATCAGTTCTTATATCAATCAGATCAGTGCTACAGAAGAAGAGGCAAGCGCATTAATGGCTCAGATCAACAGCGCCGACAGCAATATTGCTTCTCTTATGGAAAAGGCGGCAGCAGAGGCGGCAGCGGCAGAAGCAGCAGCCTCCGCAGAAGAATCTGTTTCTGAAGAAAGCCAGACATTGCCGGATTATGATCCGGAAACAGACACCATGGATTCTGCCGGCAGCTCCACAGGCGGTGAAGTTATTGTGGAAGAGGATGGAAGCGATCTGTATGGTGAGGATGATGGCACTTATGAGGAAGAAGATACGGGAAGCACAGAAGACTCTTCTTATACAGAAGAAAGCTCTTCCGGATCCGGTTCCGGAACATACCTTGGAAATTTCCGTCTGACCGGTTACTGTAACTGTGCAAAATGCTGCGGAACCGCAGGAAATGCTACAGCAAGCGGAGCAATGCCGGCAGCAGGCCATACAGTGGCTATGGCAGGCGTGCCTTTTGGGACACAGCTTTCCATTAACGGAACGATTTATACAGTAGAGGATCTGGGAACGCCATATGGTCATGTGGATATTTACTTTGACAGCCATGAAGAAGCGCTTAGCTTCGGTTCTCAGTACGCAGATGTGTATCAGGTGAATTAAATACGTTTACAAAAAGAGACAGCGTAAAAGATCTGTCTCTTTTTAAAAGTCATTATTATAAGTACGGTGTCCCTGGGGTATCCGGATAAGTACCCATGGCGATGAGCAGTTCCAGTCCGATCTGCCGTGCTTCCAGAACTGCTTCTTTGACAGCACTGGCATCTCCGGAAAGAGCCAGAATGACTTCGTTGGAATGACTGGTGCCGATGCTTGGTGTCATGTAGCGGATGATTTTTACTGCAGAAGCTTTCATTGCAGTATCAGCCATCACAAGACCGATGGCAGCAGGGGAACCGGCCATGAAACCGAATGCTTCACCGGGCGGTGCATCAAAAGCCTTCTGAAGTGCAGGACCGGCGCTTGCGGAATATGCAAATTCCAGATGGCCGGACTGGCTGATATATAATTCCCCGGCGTATTTATTCGTCAGTTCCAGAGCAAGTTCTATAGCATGACGGACGTCGGAGACATCGGTTCCTCCAAGGATGATGTAATTGCCGTGTCCGCCCCAGCCTTTGGTATCGCGGGGAAGCTCAATGGAAAGGACTTCTGTATTAGTCGCTTTGACTGCATCGTCAATAGCGGTAATCTGACCGGCAGCGCCTGTACGGGAACTGAGAAGCCCGAGGACATGATATCTGGTGCCGACGTTCATTTCTTTGAGCAGGGTATCGTCAATGCCGGAAATCACAAGTCCAATGGTATCGAGAACTGTGGTGCCTGCAAATTCCGTTCTTCTGCAATGGGTGCTGATACTGTGTACGTCCATGGGAAGTCTCCTTTTGGATAAATAATATGTGAAATGTTCCGTATCAGAAAATATAACTGATATCCGGAAGTCTATTTTATGAATAGTGAAGCTGTTGTCTTTACTATAGCATGACTTATGGTGGGGAAACAAGTCACTTATGAGAAAATTGAAGCAGAGTTTTTAGTGGGGAGAAAATAAAAATCAAAAAAATGAAATGACCTCTTGGCTGAAGAAAAAGGATGTATTATAATAAAAATTACAGAGACATTTTTGCCGGAGGTCATCTTTAAAATACAAAATTTTGATACAGCCGGTATAAAATAAATAAGGGGTAAATGACGATGAGAGGAGATTACAGATGAAAACAGACTTGGAAAAATCACAGGATAACGTATGGGAAAGATCAGGCAGCTTTGTCAGAGACCAGGGCGCTGAAGAGGTTATAACACCAAGAAGAAGAGAAAGTGATGCGCAGAAGAGAAGGACTGACCGGAGCCGCGCAACCGCAGCCAAAAATAAACAGGACAGAGACAGAAAGATTCTGATCATAGGTGCTGTCTCCATTCTTCTGGTTGTCATCCTGATTTTCTCTGCCGGTAAGAGCTGGCAGCGCAGAGTGGATAAAAAAGAGATCAACAGACTGAACCAGTCCAATGCGGATCTTCAGACGCAGATTCAGGATCTTCAGAAGAGCAATTCCGATCTTCAGGCTACCATTGCTTCTCTGAAGACACAGCAGACAACCACATCTGCTTCCGCAGCTGATTCTTCTGCGAACGGAACTACACATGTGCTGCAGACCGGTTATAATTTCCGTGCGGAGGCAAGCACGGATTCTGAGATTGTGATGGAACTGGAGGAAGGTACCAGCGTGAAGATCATCAAAGTGATGACTGACGGCTGGGTACAGGCTGAGTATGAAGGCGAGACAGGCTACCTGAAGTGTGGCGATGAGCTGACTACAAGCGGCACAAACAGTACAACATCCGGTAAAAGTACTTCAACTAAGGAAGCTTCCGGGGATGATGAAGAGGCATGAATTTAAATCTGCTTTGGTGTATACCATTTAAGAGATATCGCATGCCGTGTATGGCAGATACGTCTTTTGAAAAATAAAAATAGGATGCTGCAGGAGGTCACTGCTTTTATTATGGTGTTGAAACAGACACGATTAATATGGGAGGACAGATTCTGCAGCATCTTTTTTATTTCCCGTATGGCAAGTTTATTTTGCGATTAAGAAAAAATAATATATCTGGACAAAAAAGAAAAACCAGGAATACCTCTCTTATAAGGTTTCCTGGCTTTTTCAATTACGTAGTCGAAGCGACAGGATTCGAACCTGCGGCCTCTGCGTCCCGAACGCAGCGCTCTACCAAACTGAGCCACGCTTCGTCAACTGCAAGAGCTATTATATAAATTTTTGCAGGGTTTGTCAATAAGAAAATTGAAATTTTTTCATCTTTTTTTGTTTCGGTCATATATATTAGGGAAATCGAATTTTATGGAGGGAGCTGTTTGGCTGGATACCGTCGCTTTATTGCGTATGTATATGAATACCGAAAAGGAAAAAAGGAAAATAATTGTGGATTTATCAAGGTAGAAGTGAGAGACCGGCGGTGCAGACTGGAAGTTCATCTGCATTGTCCGGGGCTTTCACCGCAAATGGAATGCAGGATTTACGGATTCGTCAGAAACGGAGGACTGATGGATGGAAATCTGCTGGATACCTGTATTACGGATGAAGGAGTGGTGGAATGCCTGATTGAAACGGATGCATTGAATATGAGCAATACGGGAATCGGCATCAGTAAAATGGGCGGTCTGATTCTGAAAACAGACAGTGGTGCTTTCTTTGGAACGGAATGGGATGATATCCCTATCAGGCCGGAAAATTTCCGGGAAGTGAGGGTAAATACGAAACCGGCTCCGGAGCGGACTGAAAACAGAACGGAAAAGAGTGAGCCGGAATCCCGTAAGGAAAATCCTGCTGCCGACAGGAAAAGTTCAGAAGAAAACAGGATGGATTCTGGCGATGAAAGAAGTCATATGCGGGAAGAGAATGGCGAATCATTAAAAGATAATGCAGATATCCGAAATGAAAAAAACGAGAGTATGGGATTACAGAACAGTGAAAGCTCTACCGGCACAGATATGGAGAAAAATAAACGGGAAGAGAGAACTGATGATGCACAAATAAATATGCAGCCGGAGAAAAAAGCCGAGACCGCTACAGAGATGAATATACAGGAGACAAAGAAAATGTCTATTACAGAAATGAATATACAGCAACCTGAAAAAAAGATAATGGAGACAGGAAATAGTTTACAGAAGATGGAAAGAAATACGACCGGCATCGATGCAGAGATGTGGAAGGATGAAAGCGGAATTTCAGCTTCAAAGAAGGATGCACGTCAGGATGAACCGCGGCAGAACAAAAACAATCCCCATCCTGAAGAAGACGGACGACTCTTCGAAGACGGGGAATTTATGGAATGCCGCAGAGTCCAGCTGAAGGATCTGTCCCATCTGAACAGGCGGGATGCGGCCATGCGGAACAACCGGTTCCTTCAGTATGGATATTATAATTTCGGACATCTTCTGATCTGCAGAAGACAGGATGGACGTTACATTTTGGGCGTCCCCGGCGGTTATGACCAGCAGGAACGCTTTATGGCCAACATGTTCGGTTTCCCTTATTTCAAGGAAAGCCGTCACATTCAGCTGCCAAAAGGCAGGGGCGGTTACTGGTATCGCCTAATCAACACCCCGGATTTCCACTAAGGGGATGGTTTCCAGAAGAATACTTCGAAACCTTTCCAGTTCTTCCCGGGAATAGCTGCTGAATCCAGGCTGCAGGACTTCTTCGGAGTCTTTGTATGCCTGGAGATAGTAAGCTTTTGCTCCTTTGAGCCATTGGGCGATTTCCTGGAAATCTTTTTCTGTGTGCAGTTCTCTGACCACGGTGGTACGGAATTCATAGTCTATATGACCTTCCAGCAGAAAGTCTGCGCTTTCTTTGATGGAATCCAGATCAGGGTAAAGGAGTCCGGCAGCATTACCGTAATTATCGGGACAGGATTTGATGTCCATGGCTGCTTTGTCTATGAGGTTTTTCCGGACAAGGTCTTTCAGGACGCGGGGACGTGAACCGTTGGTATCCAGCTTGACGGCATATCCGAAAGAACGGATCTCTCTGATAAAATCTTCAAGATCATTGCTCAGGGTGGGTTCTCCGCCTGTGATACATACGCCTTCCAGGATTCCCTGACGCTTTTTCAGAAAGGAAAGAACCTCTTCCCTGGAAATTTCCGGTTCCCGGTCCGCATGGAGCACAAGAGGACTGTTCTGACAGAAGGGACATCGGAAATTGCAGCTTCCGAGAAAAATCGCTGCTGCAACCTTTCCTGGATAATCCAGTAATGTTGTCTTGTTTAAACCGCATATTTTCATGTGAGATCACCTCCGGAGTTTTTTGAATCTCAGGTAGAAGCCTGTGGCCGGCTATTGCGCCTCAGGCGGTATTCGCATACAGGTCTTTTTTATTTTAGTTCTGATTCGTTGATTTTGCAAGCCGGATTCTATATAATGGTATGATACCAGAGTCAAAAGGAGGTATTTTGTGACAGAACAGGAACGTTTTATGAAAGAGGCAATCCGACAGGCAAAGAAGGCGCTTGCTCTCAAAGAAGTACCGATCGGCTGCGTCATTGTATCCGATGGGAAAATCATTGCCAGAGGTTATAACCGGAGAAATACAGATAAAAATACATTGTCTCATGCGGAGCTGAATGCCATCCGCAAAGCGAGTAAGAAGCTTGGCGACTGGCGGCTGGAAGGCTGCACCATGTATGTGACCCTGGAGCCCTGTCAGATGTGCGCCGGAGCTCTTGTACAGTCCAGAATTGATGAAGTGGTCATTGGCAGTATGAATCCTAAAGCCGGATGTGCCGGATCCGTACTGAATCTTCTGGAAATGGACGGATTTAATCATAAAGTAAAAGTGACCAGAGGAGTTCTGGAAGAAGATTGTTCGTCGATGCTGTCGAATTTTTTTAAAGAACTGCGTGAAATAAAAAAGCGGGACAAAGAGGCACGAAAAACCGCAAATGACATAAAAAAGGATACTGCCATCTGACAGTATCCCAAATTGCCTCTTTGTGCGCGCCGCACTTCGAAATGCACTCACAGACGTTACCTTTACAGTTAACTCGGCCCAGGCACCCTCACGTCACACAAGAGCTTCTGCTTAGTGCTGCTGCATTCCTGCCCTGACACGGTTCACAGATTCCTGTTGCGTAAGACCCAAACGTCAACGCCACTTATAAAGGGCAGCTCCACAAGGAACACCCCTCGGATTGGCATCACCCCTGCTGTAGCGGATTGCAGGTACAGGGCACCGCTATCTCCCCGGCTGCGCGGAGTTAATTATATAGGCTTTCTGTAATTTTGTCAAGTGTTTACACTGTCAAAAACTTTGTCCATACAGTAGAAAAATAAAAAAGCCTGTGCTAAAATAATGACGCTGAATGGAAGCGTACAGTCAAAATAAAATATAGGCTGTAACGGTAATTGCCGGCTGCAGGCTTGTGATTTGAGGGATAATAGACATGTTTCAGATGAAAACAAAATCAATGAACAACATAGACGGAAATGACATGCGCCAGAAGGCATATCTGTTTACCAATCAGGACCTGAAGCGCCTGATCGCTCCACTGATCGTGGAACAGATCCTGGCAGTAACTGTGGGAATGGTAGATACAATGATGGTATCCAGTGTGGGTGAAGCGGCAACGTCCGGTGTTTCCCTGGTGGATATGATCAATACACTTCTTATCAATCTTTTTGCGGCAATTTCCACAGGCGGAGCCGTGATCTCATCTCAGTTTCTCGGGCAGAAAAACCGTGAAAGGGCATGCGAGGCTGCCAATCAGCTCCTTGTGGTGACGGGGCTGATTTCTGTCGTGGTGATGGCGCTGGCGATTATTTTCCGCCGCGGGATACTCGCCCTTTTGTACGGCTCTATCGAACAGGATGTGATGAAGAATGCTCTTGTTTATCTCGTGATATCAGCTGTATCATATCCGTTTCTTGCGATTTATAATTCATGTGCCGCATTGTTCCGCTCCATGGGGAATTCCAGAATATCCATGCAGGCCTCCATTATTATGAACGTGCTCAATGTAATCGGTGATGCGATTTTTATTTTTGGCCTGCATATGGGTGTGGAAGGGGCGGCGACAGCGTCTCTGATTTCCAGAATGACAGCATGCGTGATCCTGACGTACAGGCTTCGGGGCAAAGATCTGGAGATCCATATTATGCCGGAACATTTCGGATGGAATGTTCCTCTGATGAAAAAAATACTGCACATCGGGATTCCGGGCGGAATCGAAAACAGCGTATTTCAGCTTGGCCGTGTTCTTGTGGTGGGGATGATTGCTTTATTCGGTACAACACAGATCGCAGCCAATGCGGTGGCGAATAATCTTGACAGTCTCGGAGTGCTTCCGGGACAGGCCATGAGCCTTGCCATGATTACTGTGATCGGACAGTGCGTCGGTGCAGGTGATTTTAAACAGGCAGAATATTATGCAAAAAAAATGATGAAGCTGACATATTTTATTAACGGGCTCTGCTGTGCTTTTGTGATCGCAACAATGCCTCTTACCCTGAAGCTTTACGGACTTTCGGCCGAGACGCTTCAACTGGCGGCAGTACTGGTGCTGATACATGACGGCTGTGCGATTTTGCTGTGGCCATCCTCCTTTACCCTGACAAATGTATTAAGGGCGGCAAACGATGTGAAATTTCCTATGGTTACTTCTATTGCGTCCATGGTGATCGTGCGCCTTGGAGGAGGATATATTCTGGCTGTTGTGCTGGGCTATGGAGCTGTGGGTATCTGGTGTGCCATGGTCATGGACTGGATCGTGCGTGTGATATGCTTTGTAAGCAGATACAGAAGCGGCAAATGGAAAACATTTTATTCTGTGTCTGTGTAGAGATATTTTGATTTTCTATTGCGGTTACAGGTAAAAATATTATATAATAAACCATATAAGTTAATACGCAAAGAATGAATACTCAAAGAAGCGGGGTGCAAACTATGATTAAAAGAATAGGTTTATTAACAAGCGGCGGCGACTGCCAGGCACTGAATGCTACCATGCGAGGCGTAGTAAAGGGCCTTTCCAACTCTCTTGATGATCTGGAAGTTTACGGATTTGATGATGGTTACAAGGGGCTGATCTATGGCAAATACCGTATGCTTACTTCCAGGGACTTTTCCGGTATCCTGACCCAGGGCGGAACGATTCTCGGAACATCCAGACAGCCGTTTAAGCTGATGCGTGTTCCGGATGAGAAGGGGCTGGATAAGGTAGAGGCCATGAAGCAGACTTATTATAAACTCTGTCTGGACTGCCTGGTGATCCTGGGAGGCAATGGCACACAGAAGACAGCCAATCTTCTCCGAGAGGAAGGACTGAATATCATTCATCTTCCGAAGACCATTGACAATGATATTTATGGAACAGATATGACCTTTGGTTTCCAGAGTGCGGTAAACATTGCGACAAATGCAATCGACTGCATCCATACAACAGCAGCATCCCACGGACGTGTATTTATTGTGGAAATCATGGGACATAAGGTAGGTGCGCTGACTCTTCATGCGGGACTTGCTGGCGGCGCTGACATCATTCTGATCCCTGAGATCCCATACGATATCAAGAAGGTAGGCGATGCCATCCGCAAGCGTAACAAAGCAGGCAAGAGATTTACGATTCTGGCAGTAGCTGAGGGGGCCATCTCCAAAGAAGATGCAGAACTTCCGAAGAAAAAATATAAAGAAAAACTGGAAGCAAGAGCCAAGAAATATCCGTCTGTTTCCTATGAGATCGCAGACCAGATCTTCAAAGAGACAGGAAGCGAAGTACGTGTTACTGTTCCGGGACATACACAGCGAGGCGGTGAACCGTGCGCATATGACCGTGTGCTTTCCACCAGAATCGGTGCAGGCGCAGCAGAAGCAATTCTGGACGAAGAGTACGGCATCATGATCGGTATCGTGAATGGCAAGATCAAACGTGTACCTCTTGCAGAGTGCGCAGGCAAGCTGAAGATGGTATCTCCGAAAGATCAGACTGTCAAAGCAGCCAAACAGATCGGAATCAGTTTCGGTGATTGATTTTTTTTATAAAATTATATACAATGCAAATGCATACAATTCGCCGCGGGCTTTACCTCCTGCGGCGAATTCGTGAAAAGAGATCAGGTGATCGATTGGATATTTTTACAGCAAACAACAGGAGGAAAGTCTGTCCATGAGCTATACTGCCTTATACAGAAAATTCCGGCCCGATAATTTCGCGGATGTGAAAGGGCAGGATCATATTGTGACTACTTTGACTAACCAGATTAAGGCGAACCGTATCGGCCATGCGTATCTGTTCTGCGGCACCCGCGGTACCGGTAAGACGACAGTGGCCAAAATCCTGGCCAAAGCCGTGAACTGCCAGCACCCGGTGAACGGAAGCCCCTGCAATGAATGCGAAATGTGCAGAGCGATCCAGGCGGGGACGTCAATGAATGTCATCGAGATCGACGCAGCTTCCAATAACGGTGTTGACAATATCCGTGAAATCCGTGAGGAGGTTTCTTACCGCCCTACAGAAGGGAATTATAAGGTCTATATTATTGATGAAGTCCATATGCTTTCTACGGGTGCGTTCAATGCGCTGCTGAAGACCCTGGAGGAACCTCCGTCTTATGTAATTTTTATTCTGGCAACTACGGAAGCCCACAAGATTCCCATTACGATCCTGTCACGCTGCCAGCGTTATGATTTCCACAGGATCTCCATTGACACGATCGCTGCCAGACTGGATGAACTTCTGAAGGCCGAAGGCGTTGAGGCGGAAGAAAAGGCTGTCCGCTACGTTGCCAAGGCCGGAGACGGTTCCATGCGAGACGCGCTGAGCCTTCTGGATCAGTGCATAGCCTTCTATCTCGGGGAAACACTGACCTACGATAAGGTATTGGATGTCCTTGGTGCAGTGGATACGGAAGTGTTCAGCCAGCTTTTGCGCAGGGTTCTTGCGGGAGATGTGACAGGTGCCATCCGGGTGCTGGAAGAACTGATCGTGGGGGGAAGAGAACTGGGACAGTTTGTGTCAGATTTTACCTGGTACATGCGCAACCTTCTTCTGGTAAAAACATCCGAAAATCCGGAGGAGGCTATTGACGTATCATCTGAAAATCTGAAGCTCCTTCAGGAAGAAAGCGAAATGGTGGACGTGGAGACGCTGATGCGCTATATCCGTATTTTTTCTGATCTGTCCAATCAGATCCGGTTTGCAGCGCAGAAGCGCGTACTGGTGGAGATTGCGCTGATCAAGCTTTGCCGTCCTGCAATGGAGACGAATCTGGATTCTGTACTGGACAGGATCCGTGTACTGGAACAAAAAATAGAAGAGCGCCCGGCTTTGCAGGTGATCGCATCGCAGGCGGGAAGCGGCCTGAATCCGGTGAATGGACAGGAAGCCGTGCCTCAGAAGAAGCCTCAGAAGGCGGCGCCGGAGGATCTGCAGAAAATTGTCGCCAACTGGAAAGTGATTGTCAGTCAGACGACCGCGGTGTTTAAACAGGCTTTGCTGAAATCAATTCCCAAATATAATGGTGAAACCGGTGAACCGGTGCTGTTTGTGGAATTTCAGACTCCTCTTGGACGTAATTATCCGGATGACTCTGAAGCGAAGCAGGAACTTCAGCAGATTATTGAACAGCATCTTGGAAAATCCATAGAACTGCATATGCTGGTGGCAGAGGAACATCAGCATACAAATCTGACGCAGATTACTGTGGATCAGGCTATCCGTGAAAATATCCATATGGATGTGGTAGTAGAAGAAGACTAATTTTAAGGAGGATTTATATAATGGCAAAACGTGGAGGATTCCCTGGTATGGGTATGCCGGGAAATATGAATAACTTAATGAAACAGGCGCAGAAAATGCAGCGTCAGATGGAAGAAAACCAGAAAGCACTGGAGGAAAAGGAATTTACGGCAACGGCAGGAGGCGGAGCTGTGGAAGTGACGATTTCCGGTAAGCGTGAAGTGACAAAGGTGAAGCTTGCAGAAGAAGTGGTGGATCCGGATGATATCGAGATGCTGGAAGACCTGATCGTGGCTGCAACCAATGAAGCACTGCGCAAGGTGGAAGAAGAATCCGCTGCTGTGATGTCCAAACTGGCCGGCGGACTCGGCGGCCTGGGCGGAGGCCTGCCATTCTGATGGAATACTACAGTACGCATATCAACAAACTGATCGAGCAGTTGTCTCATCTGCCGGGAATTGGTGCAAAGTCTGCCCAGCGCCTTGCCTTTCATATAATGAATATGCCCAAGGACCAGGTGCAGCAGCTGACTGCCGCCATTTCCGACGCAAGGGAAAACGTTCAGTACTGCAGGCAGTGCTATACCCTAACGGACAAGGAAATCTGTCCTATCTGCAGCAATCCCAGCCGAGATTCCAAAACTATCATGGTAGTGGAGAATACGAGGGATCTTGCTGCTTACGAAAAAACAGGGAAATATGACGGCGTATATCATGTACTTCACGGGGCGATTTCCCCTATGCTGGGAATCGGTCCGGATGATATCAAACTGAAAGAACTGATGCAGCGCCTGCAGAATGATGTAAAAGAGGTCATTATTGCCACCAACTCAAGTCTTGAGGGGGAAACTACGGCAATGTACATCAGCAAACTGATCAAGCCCACCGGAATCAGGGTCAGCAGGATCGCCAGCGGCGTTCCGGTAGGAGGAGACCTGGAATACATTGATGAGGTGACACTGCTTCGCGCATTGGAGGGCAGGGTGGAACTGAAGTGACGAAAAAAAAGGCAACTTCTTCGGACGTGGCGGAACATGCCGGTGTTTCCCAGGCAACCGTGTCCATGGTTCTGAACCATAAGTATAACGTATCTTTTTCAAGAGAAACTGTGCAGAAGGTGGAGCAGGCCGCGCGGGAGCTTGGCTATGAGCTTCCAAGACACAGGACCAGAAAAGAAAATAAAAAAGAAAAACTCATCGTAGTTTTCTGTCCGACCATTACCAGCCCGTACTATGTGCTGCTTCTTCAGGGGATTGAGTCAGTGGCCAACGAAGAGGGCTACGGTGTTTTTATCTGCAACACTCAGAGGGATGCCCATCTGGAAGAAAAATATCTGAGAATGATGAAAAACATCCGTCCGCAGGGAATCATTTATGCCTGCAATCCGAATCCGGATTTCCAGAAAGAGGTGGAGGAAATGGCAAAAGAGATACCTCTGGTTATCATCAGCAACAAAGAGAAGACCACGACTGTGGATGCCATTAATCAGGACAATACCCAGGTGGGAAGGCTTATGGCACGTCACCTGCTGGATCTGGGCCACCGGGATGTGGCATTTATCACGCCGCCTCTTACCAGAAGACAGTGGCAGAGATCCCGCCGTGTAGATGGATTTGTCAAAGAATTTGAGAAGGAAGGGCTGAAAGATCATGTGATCATTAAGGCAGCAGATGAAGCAGTGGATCGCAGAAGTCCCCGCACAGATTCCGAATATTCCATGGGCTATCAGCTTACGATGGAGCTCCTGAAGGAAGGCAGAAAGTTCACTGCTGTTGCCGGACAGAATGATATGATGGCTTATGGGGCGATTGACGCGCTCCAGGCGTCCAGACTGCATGTCCCAAAGGATGTCTCGGTCATTGGATGCGATAATATTTTTTATTCCGGTATCCGCAGGATTTCCCTGACAACCATTGATCATTACGTAGCGCTGAAAGGCCGGGATGCCTGCGATATCATCATCCGCAAGATTAATATGAATGACCAGTTTAACGGGATGAGCCGTCCAACCAGTCTGTATAATATTGAGTATACCCCGAAGCTGATCATCCGCAAGACAACCTCTTACGCAAAAATTAAATAAATTCCCTATAAAAAATTATTATTAATAATTTGATGTAATGTCATGTAAAAACTCACAAACAACTGTGGAAATGCTTGTTTTTGACAATTTCGATATTAATAATTTAAATAATATTAATAGACTATTTATTAATAAAAAGAGCCGTTTCTTGACCGGGGCGGAGATTCTGGTATAATGAAATTACCGAAAAAACGAGAGAAAAACAGGAGGAAAAATCATGAAATTTTTTATTGACACAGCTAAAGTAGAGGATATCAGAAAAGCCAACGACATGGGTATCATCTGTGGTGTAACCACCAATCCATCACTGATCGCAAAAGAGGGAAGAGATTTCACAGAAGTTATCAAAGAGATCACAAGCATTGTTGACGGACCGATCAGCGGCGAAGTAAAAGCTACTACAACGGATGCTGAAGGCATGATCGCAGAAGGACGCGAGATCGCGAAAATTCATCCGAACATGGTTGTTAAAATCCCGATGACAGGCGAAGGATTAAAAGCAGTCAAAGTATTATCCAAAGAGGGCATCAAAACAAACGTTACCCTGATCTTTACAGCAAACCAGGCACTTCTGGCTGCAAGAGCAGGTGCAACTTATGTTTCTCCGTTCCTTGGAAGACTGGATGACATTTCTACTGACGGACTTCCGCTGATCCGCCAGATTGCTGAAATTTTTGCAGTAGCTGATATTAAGACGGAAATCATCGCTGCAAGTGTTCGTCATCCGGTTCATGTAACCGAATGCGCTCTTGCAGGGGCTGACATTGCTACTGTACCATATAAAGTACTTGAACAGATGCTGCATCATCCGCTGACAGATGCAGGAATTGTTAAATTCCAGCAGGATTACAAAGCTGTATTTGGCGAATAATAACGACATACAGTACTGGACTCAAAAACCGAAAGATTTTTTGAGTCCGATATCAAGTATATAGCACTATGAAGGAGAATAAATGAACATGGAGAAATTAGAGCTTCAGAAAATTGCAAACGAAGTCCGCAAAGGCATCGTGACAGCAGTTCATGCAGCCAAAGCCGGACATCCGGGCGGTTCCTTATCCGCGGCTGATTTATTTACTTACCTCTATTTCGAGGAAATGAACATTGACCCCCAGAATCCGCAGAAACCGGATCGTGACCGTTTCGTATTATCCAAAGGCCACACGGCACCGGGACTTTACTCTGTGCTTGCCAACAGAGGATATTTTCCGGTTGAAGACCTGAAGACACTGCGTCATCTTGGTTCTTATCTGCAGGGCCATCCGGATATGAAACATATTCCCGGTGTGGATATGTCCAGCGGTTCTCTGGGCCAGGGAATCTCCGCAGCAGTTGGAATGGCATTGTCCGCAAAATTAAGCAATGACTCCTACAGAGTTTACACATTGCTTGGTGACGGTGAAATTCAGGAAGGACAGGTATGGGAAGCTGCGATGTTTGCAGGATACAGAAAACTGGACAACCTTGTTGTGATCGTAGACAACAATGGCCTTCAGATCGATGGACCGATCAACGAAGTCTGCTCTCCATATCCCATCGATAAGAAATTCGAAGCATTTAATTTCCATGTGATCAATGTGGCTGACGGAAATGACATGGATCAGCTGAAAGCTGCTTTTGATGAAGCGAGAGCAACCAAAGGAATGCCGACCGCCATCGTTATGAAGACCGTTAAAGGCAAAGGCGTTTCCTTCATGGAAAACTCTGTGGGCTGGCATGGAAAAGCTCCGAATGATGAACAGTATGCACAGGCAATGGAAGATCTGGAAAAGGCAGGTGAAGCATTATGTCAGAAGTAAAGAAAATTGCTACAAGAGCCAGCTATGGCAACGCCCTGGTAGAACTGGGCAAGAAACATGAGGATGTGATCGTTCTGGACGCTGACCTTGCTGCAGCTACCCAGACCGGTATTTTTAAGAAAGAATTTCCGGAACGTCATATTGACTGCGGTATCGCAGAATGCAACATGGTCGGCATCGGTGCAGGAATTGCAACAACCGGCAAAGTTCCCTTTGTCAGCACATTCGCCATGTTTGCGGCAGGACGTGCTTTTGAGCAGGTACGCAACTCTGTCGGCTATCCGAAACTGAACGTAAAAATCGGCGCAACTCACGGCGGAATTTCTGTTGGTGAGGACGGTGCTACTCATCAGTGCTGTGAGGATTTTGCACTTATGAGAAGCATTCCGGGCATGGTAGTGGCATGCCCGTCTGATGACATCGAAGCAAAAGCTCTGGTGGAAGCAGCTTATGAGCATAAAGGGCCTGTATATATGAGATTCGGACGTCTTGCTGTTCCGGTGATCAATGACAGACCGGACTACAAGTTTGAGCTTGGCAAAGGCATTGTTTTAAGAGAAGGCAGGGACCTTACCATTGTTGCAAACGGTCTTTGCGTGGCACCTGCTCTGGAAGCGGCAGAGAAACTTGCAGCGGACGGAATCGATGCAAAAGTGATCAATATCCATACCATCAAACCGCTGGATGAAGATCTGATCGTTGCTGCGGCCAAAGAAACCGGCAAAATTGTAACTGTAGAAGAACATTCCATTATCGGCGGTCTTGGCGGAGCTGTTTGCGAGTGCCTGTCCGAAAAAGCTCCTGTACCTGTAAAACGCATCGGTATTAATGATGTGTTTGGTGAGTCCGGTCCGGCAGCAGCTCTTCTCGAGAAATACGGCCTTGACGCAGAAGGTATTTACAAACAGATCAAAGCGTTTGTATAAGACTTTCTGAAGGAATCAGACTTACAATCCCCTGTGTGATCGTATCGGCCAGGGAGATGACGGTTGACAGCCGCGTGGTCTGGAGAGTGAATTGCTCCAGCATTCCTCCGATGTTGACTACACCAGTGATATGAATATCTCCTACAGGGGGCAGTTCTTTACGAACACCGGCACCTGGGTAAAGTGCACCATTTCCGATGGTCACATACCCCAGGTGCTTTTTTTGCCCAAGAGAAGCATCGATGGCAATGACCAGTGCAGTGGGATGCCGGTTTTTGATGGATATATATGTTTCTTTCAGATTCATAGCGTGAACCGGATCGGTCAGAGTCCCGTAGACAAAAATCCCCTGACCTGCATAACGGCTGAGCTGCTGTCCGATATACGGACCAAGGCAATCCCCGGTCATACGGTCGCTTCCAATGCAGAGGAAGACGATTTCTGTCCAGCTTCCGGAATGTTTTCTGATGCATCTTTTGAGGAGACAGGCAATTTCACCGGACGAACTTTCTTTTTTGGCGTCAATATAAAATGTCATGGTTTTTCCTCGTTTTTGTTCTTTTCTTTCATCATATCCAGAACATCTCCGGATTATGCGCGGCGCAAAATCTGTCGCTAAATTCTTGGAAAAGCCTCTTTCATTCCGCCAAAATCTGCGTCATGCATATGCTATGCTGATGTCCGAAGGGGTGATATGGCATGATAGAGGTCATTTATAAAGAGGAGAAACAGGAGGCGAAAGGAAACGAGGGGATGTTTGCTGTTCCCAGAAATATACGTCAGATCGGGCTTTCGAGTGAGAATTACCGGATTTACGTGGAAGATTATGTGTATACATTCCTGGTGAGGCTGGCCGGGATGGGGACGGAAGGAGAAAAAGAAAAAGGACGTCTTGCTGTGCTTACCGGGGAATCCAGGTGGCAGGCCGGTGTGACGTATATCTTTGTAAAAGGTGCTCTCACGGTGGATAAAACAGAAGCAGCTGCGGATCATATTGATTTTACAGAGAGTGCGTGGAAAAAAATCAATGATGAACAGGAACTGTATTTTACCGGGCAGGAAATCGTGGGCTGGTTTTTTGCCCAATCGGAACTGCCGATGGAAATCACGGAAGTTTTCAGAAGGGTGCACCTGAAGTACTTTGGCGGCTGGGAAAAAGTACTGATGCTGATGGATCCGGCGGAACGGGAGGATGCTTTTTTTCATTACGAAAACAACTTTCTGGTAAGACAGCCGGGGTATTATCTGTTTTATGAAAAAAATCCGCAGATGCAGAATTATATGCTGGATAAAAACCAGGAAGTGCAGCTGGAAAAAACAGAGGAAGTTCCGGATGAGGCTGTGGTGGCTTTCCGCAAGATCATTCGTTCAAAGAAAAAATCAAAAAGGGTGGAAGAGAAAAAGGAAACAGAAGATGTGCAGGATATCGGGCAGGAAGGAAGACCTTCTGTTTTTTCTTATGCTGCGACAGCCTGTCTTGCAATTGCGCTTCTGGCTGTTGGCGTAAATTTTTACCGGGACTACCGGGATGGATACGGAGTGTATGAAGAGGTGAGTACTGCCTCGGCATCGGCAGAAAAGACAGATGGAAAAGGCGAGAATGATAAAGCAAAAATAACAGGACAGGGTGTGACGGTAACACCGGTTTTGAAAAAAACAGAAGAAAATGTGAAGACAGAAAATGATTCTGCGGACGATAAATCGGACGGAGGAAATAGTTTGCAAGAGGAAGAGAACTCAAAGACGGCACAAAATACCGGAGCTTTAAGTACAGATTCTGATAACCGACAGAATATTGAACCGGGTGAAACCGGCGAAGAGGTATCGCAGACAGAGGCAGCAGGTCAGAAAGCATCGCAGACAGAGGTGTCAGACCGGGAAGCATCTCAGGCAAAAGCTGCAGGACAGGAAACTTCGCAAACTGACGCATCGGGACAGGGAACAAATTCATCAGGGCAGGAAACACAGGCATATCAGGAAGAGTCGGATGTTCGCAAGGCGGTGAGAAAGGAAACACTTGCCGAACAGTCGGCTGCAGCTGACGCAGAAGAGGCAGGACAGAATCAGGAGACATCCGGTAAAGAGGTGCATAACACTTATGTGATCAGGCCGGGTGATACACTTTATCAGATCAGTATCGAAAAATATGGCAGTATGAATGCGATATCCGAAATTTGTGAATTGAACGGTATTTCGCCGGAAGAAATCATTTATCCGGGACAAGTAATTGTCTTACCGTAGAAAAGTGTGCTATAATGAACTGAAAAATACATAAGGTAAGGTTTAAATATGACAAATACATTTAAAAAACTGAGAAAGAAGTTCAGACGCCGGAAAATGATGGCGGAGAAAGCTATGCTTGAGCGTAAACAGAGCACAGCAGCAAGAACCGGCAGTTATCAGTCCAGACTTCTGCGCCGCAGGATTGATGCGCTGAAGCGAGTCCTCACTATGACTGCGATTGTGGTACTTGCTGTGCTGGCTCTTGTGCTTTATTTTCAGAAGCGTTGTTACTACGATTACAAAATACTGAAAACCAGTGAGCAGGAGGATGTCGTTTCTACAAATTATGTAGAAATGAATGGAAAGATCCTTCGATACACACCGGAAGGAGTTTCCCTTGTGAATCGTAGTCTGGAGACTGTGTGGAGTGATATTTATGAAATGCAGAATCCGATGGCGGATGTGTGTGATAACCGCGCTGTGATTGCGGACAGAGACGGCACCTCGATGAGGATTTATGGAGAGGACGGACTTGAGGGAAGCGTAATCACGTCTTACAGTATTGTAAAAGCCCGTATTTCCCAAAACGGTCTTGTTGCGGCAATTCTGGATGGTGGTGCTGATACGTGGATCAATTTCTATGCATCGGACGGAAGTCTGATTGCAGAAAATCAGACCAAGGTGGACGATCCGGGATTTCCGATGGATGTAGCGGTTTCTGATGACGGCCAGATCATGATGGTCGCTTATCAGTTTGTAGATGGTGGAGACACTGCCAGCTATGTGGCGTTTTATAATTTTGGAGATGTGGGACAGAACGAAGATGACAGGATTGTCAGCGGCTATAATTATGAAGGCGTTGTGATTCCTCAGGTGCAGTATCTGAATGATTCCCGCTCTGTGGCTCTGCGCGATAATGGATTTACCCTTTACAGCGGCAAACAGATTCCGAAGGAAACCAAGACCATAGAAGTTGAGAAGGAAATTGTCAGTACTTTTTATGATGATGATACAATTGGTATGGTTTTTAAAAATGACAGTTCCGAGAATCTTTACAGTATGGAGGTCTACAGTGCAGAAGGGAAACTGAAATTCCGACGGGAATTTGACGTTCCATATACAACAATCAGGATGAGTGACGGTTATATCATTATGTATAACAGTTCTCAGGTCGCAGTACTGACAGGCAATGGCACGGAGAAATATAACGGAACTGTGGAAGGAACCATTAACGATTTCTTCAAAATCGGCTGGAACAGATATCTTTTGGTACTGGATACCGGTGTGAATATCATGAAATTCAGCTAGGAGGAATCTATGAGTATAACAGGGCTTGGAATTGCGGCGATAGGGATTCTTGTATTGTCTGGCCTGTTCGGTTTTCGGAGAGGATTTGTCAGAGAAGTTGTGACAATGTTTTTCTGGGTGCTTTCGATTGCGCTGGTATGGTTTATGAATCCATATGTAAATGATTTTCTCAAAGAAAATACACCATTGTATGAGTTTGTACAGAGCAGCACCCGGGATTATGTTGAAAGCAAGCTTGAGGGAAATACAGCAGCGGAAGAGCAGGAGCAGAGCAGCCTTCTCGAAAATCTCGGTCTTCCGTCATTTTTGACTGAAGAGATAGAAGAGAATAATAATGCGTCTGTATACCAGTATCTTGCAGTGAACACATTTACAGATTATGTGTCGGACTATCTTGCCGTGGCAGCGGTAAATGGAGTGTCGTTCCTTGTGTCGCTGCTTCTTGCGACGCTTTTGATCCGGATGCTTGCGTATGCATTGGATATCATAGCAAGGCTTCCTATAATCAACGGCATAAATAAAAGCGCAGGTGCTTTGGTCGGGGTAGTGAAGGGGATTCTGTTTATCTGGATCATTCTTATGGTGCTGACGATTTTCTGCAACACAGAAATCGGACGTCAGGGACTGGAACTTGTTGAACGTGATGATCTTTTGAAATGGCTGTATGAGCAGAATGTCTTTGTGAATATATTTATGAGTATCTTTTATTAAAGGGTGCGAAAAAAAATAAAATTATTCTTGACGGGAAATAAATATGGTGGTACAATAAAATCCGCTTCTGAGGAAGTGGATTTTTTTTGACTTTTTGTTAGAAAAAAATAAAAAAGTTGTTGACAAATAATTGCCAGTATGATATAGTAACTGAGCTGTTAAAAACGACAACACTTCTGATTACAGTGATATCGAAAAAAGTTGAAAAAACTTAAAAAAGTTCTTGACAAAGAATAAAAGATATGGTAATCTAATGAAGCTGTCGCAAGACAGAAAACCTTGATAACTAAACAGTGAAACACATACGATTCTCGAAAATTCTTTACATTCAAAAGAACGGTTCGATGAACCAAAAACAGTAAAACGAGAGATAGCTAGCAGTTATCTTGAGGAAATCAAACGCTTTATCAGAGAGTTTGATCCTGGCTCAGGATGAACGCTGGCGGCGTGCTTAACACATGCAAGTCGAACGGAGATTAATTTAACGGAGACTTCGGTTGAAGTTGTTTTGATCTTAGTGGCGGACGGGTGAGTAACGCGTGGGTAACCTGCCTTATACTGGGGGATAACAGTCGGAAACGGCTGCTAATACCGCATAAGCGCACAGAAGCGCATGCTTCCGTGTGAAAAACTCCGGTGGTATAAGATGGACCCGCGTTGGATTAGCTAGTTGGCAGGGCAGCGGC
>JALEHU010000017.1 GCA_022770365.1 Blautia sp.
GGAATGAATAATTATGGCTGATAAGAGAGATTACTACGAAGTCCTGGGCGTGAGCAAAACCGCCGATGACGCAGAGTTAAAAAAAGCATATCGTAAATTAGCCAAAAAATATCACCCGGATGTAAATCCGGGTGATAAAGAAGCAGAAGCAAAATTCAAAGAAGCTACAGAAGCATACACCATCTTAAGTGATCCGGATAAGAGAAGACAGTATGATCAGTTTGGTCATGCCGCCTTTGAAAACGGCGGAGGCGGCGGTGCCGGAGGCTTTGGCGGTTTTGATTTTAGTGGCGCTGATATGGGCGACATCTTTGGCGATATTTTTGGTGATTTATTTGGCGGCGGAAGCAGGAGACGCGCGAACAGCGGTCCTATGAAAGGCGCCAATCTTCGTGCGCGTGTGAATATTACTTTTGAGGAAGCGGTATTCGGATGCGACAAAGAACTGGAGATTATGCTGAAGGATGAATGTCCTACCTGTCATGGAACCGGCGCAAAACCCGGCACGCAGCCGATTACCTGTCCGAAATGTAACGGCGAAGGTCAGATCGTTTACACACAGCAGTCCATGTTCGGCATGGTTCGTAATGTTCAGACCTGTCCGGACTGTCATGGAACCGGTAAGGTGATCAAGGATAAATGTACTGTATGCCGTGGTACAGGATATACTTCCTCTAGAAAGAAGATTCAGGTATCTGTACCGGCCGGTATTGACAATGGACAGAGCATCCGCATCCGTGAAAAAGGGGAACCAGGAACGAATGGCGGACCGAGAGGCGATCTGCTGGTAGAGGTAAATGTAGCCCGTCATCCGATTTTCCGGAGACAGGATATGGATATTATCTCCACCGCACCGATTACTTATGCACAGGCTGCCCTTGGCGGCAAAGTCCGGATCAGCACAGTTGACGGCGATGTAGAATATGAAGTAAAACCGGGCACACAGACAGATACCCGTATCCGTCTGAAGGGCAAAGGTGTTCCGTCTCTTCGCAATAAGAACGTCAGAGGTGACCACTATGTAACTCTGGTAGTTCAGGTACCGACGAATCTGAACAGTGAAGCAAAAGAAGCTCTTCGCAGATTTGATGAGGCGTGCGGTAATACTCCGTCATCAGGCAGTCAGACTTCTTCCGGTGAAAAAGGCGAGAAGAAGAAAAAGAGTTTCATGGATAAATTAAAAGAGACTTTCGAAGAATAGGTATAAAATAAAACAGATATTAAGAATAGATATAAAAAACAGATATAAAAATTATGGAAAAGAGGAGGATTCCTCTTTTCTTTTTTTGCTGATTCGTGTATGATATAAAGAATAGCGTGCTGGAACGTGTTTTTGAGAATAGATAGGAGAATGTTTATGAAGTGGAATCGCTTTACAGTAAAAACGAAAACAGAGGCCGAGGATATTGTAATCTGTACACTGGCTGAGGTTGGTGTGGAAGGTGTGGAAATTCAGGACAAGCAGCCGCTTACAGAAGAGGATAAGGCGCAGATGTTCGTTGATATTATGCCGGAAGGACCGGCGGATGACGGCGTTGCATATTTGAATTTTTATCTGGAAGAAGACGCAGATAAGGAGAAGATTCTCTCAGATGTCCGCGCTGCCCTGGATGAACTGAAAAGTTATATGGATATCGGAGATGCTACGATTGAAGAGTCCCAGACAGAAGATAAGGACTGGATCAATAACTGGAAAGAGTATTTCCATCAGTTTTATGTAGATGACATTTTAATCGTTCCGTCCTGGGAAGAAGTGAAGGAAGAGGACAGAGATAAAATGATCCTTCACATTGATCCGGGCACTGCGTTTGGAACCGGTATGCATGAGACTACTCAGCTGGTAATCCGTCAGCTGAAGAAATATGTGACAAAAGATACAGAACTTCTGGATGTGGGAACCGGAAGCGGAATTCTTGGTATTGTGGCATTGAAGCTCGGAGCTGCCCATGTGGTGGGAACAGACCTGGACCCATGTGCGATCCCTGCAGTTGCGGAGAATAAAGAGGCAAACCAGATTCCTGACAAGGCTTTTGACATGATGATCGGAAATATCATAGATGACAAAGAAGTTCAGGATAAGGTCGGCTATGAAAAATATGACATCGTAGCAGCCAATATTCTGGCAGATGTACTTGTTCCTCTGACTCCGGTAATTGTAAATCAGATGAAGAAAGGCGCATATTACATTACTTCAGGCATTCTGGATGTCAAAGAAGAAGTGGTGACAGATGCAGTAAAAAAAGCGGGTCTGACACTGGTGGAAGTGACAAGACAGGGCGAATGGGTTTCTGTAACAGCCAGAAAGGACTGAGATATGCAGCGCTTTTTTGTGGAACCTCACCAGATTGATGAGGAAAATCATCAGATTCATATTACAGGCACAGATGTGAATCATATTCGCAACGTGCTTCGGATGAAGACCGGAGAAGAACTGTGGATCAGTGACGGTGCCAGCAGGGAATATCACTGTACGATAGAAGCTTATGAGGAAGAGGAAGTGCTGCTTCATATTCTCTATGCCCAGGAGCCGGATTATGAACTGCCAAGCCGCATTTATCTGTTTCAGGGACTCCCGAAAGCGGACAAAATGGAGTTGATCATCCAGAAGGCAGTAGAACTTGGAGTTCATGAAATCATACCGGTTGAGACCAGACGCTGCGTAGTGAAGCTGGATGGCAGAAAATCCGAAAAGAAGGTTTCCCGCTGGCAGCAGATTTCCGAAAGTGCGGCAAAACAGTCCAAGAGAATGCTGGTGCCCCAGATTCACAGTGTCATGACTTTCAAAGAGGCGCTGGAATATGCAGGGGAACTGGATATCCTGCTGATTCCATACGAATTGGCAAAAGGGATGAAGGAGACCAGAGAAATTCTGGATGAAATTATCCCCGGACAGTCGATCGGAATCTTTATCGGCCCGGAAGGCGGGTTTGAAGAAACAGAAGTGGAATCTGCTGTTATGGCAGGTGCCAGAGAGATTACACTGGGACATCGTATTTTGCGTACTGAGACAGCCGGGCTTGCGATTTTATCTGTACTTATGTTCCGGCTTGAGGAGAACTAAAAAGGAAAAATAATTATGGAAGCATATTTTGATAATTCAGCCACGACCAGATGTTATGATTCCGTCAGGGATATTGTGGTGAAAACCATGACAGAAGATTTTGGCAATCCTTCCGCCATGCATAAAAAAGGAATCGAAGCCGAGAATTATGTAAAAGAATCGGCAAGGATCCTTGCCGGATTAATGAAGGTTACCGAAAAAGAAATCCTGTTTACGTCCGGTGGAACAGAGTCCAATAATCTGGCTCTGATCGGCGGAGCAATGGCAAATAAGCGAAGCGGAAATCACATCATCACCACATCCGTTGAGCACGCGGCAGTGGGACAGCCGGCTGCTTATCTGGAGGAACTTGGGTTTGAAGTAACCTATCTTCCTGTAGATGAGCGCGGAGTGGTGAAACTGGATGCATTGGAAGAAGCTCTGCGTCCTGATACGATTCTGGTTTCCACCATGTATGTCAATAATGAAGTCGGATCAGTCATGCCCATAGAACAGATTGGCAAAATGGTACATCAGAAAAGCCCGAAAGCTCTATATCACGCAGATGCGATCCAGGCTTTCGGAAAATACCGCATTTATCCCAAAAAACTGGGAATTGATCTGATGTCCGTAAGTGCCCACAAAATCCATGGCCCCCAAGGTGCCGGCTTTTTGTACATCAGCGAAAAAGCAAAAGTACAGCCGCAGATCCTTGGCGGCGGACAGCAGAACGGAATGCGCTCCGGCACAGATAATGTTCCGGGAATTGCCGGACTTGGTGTGGCTGCAAAGGAAATCTACGATCATTTTGACGAAAATATAGAACATCTGTATGAACTGAAGGAACGTCTGGCAGAGGGACTTTTATCAATGGAGAATGTCCGGATCAACGGTATGGCAGTCCGTGAGGGTGCGCCGCAGATCTTAAGCGCAAGCTTTTTGGGAATCCGCAGTGAAGTTCTGCTTCATACGCTGGAGGAACGGGAAATTTACGTGTCCGCAGGAAGCGCGTGCTCCAGCCATAAGCGCAAAGCCAGCAGTACCCTTACTGCCATGGGAATGCCGAAAGATCAGAAAGAAAGTACCGTGCGTTTCAGCTTTTCAGAGGAAAATACGCTGGAAGAAGTGGATTACTGCCTGAGTGTACTGAAAGAGGTTGTACCGATGCTCCGCAGATATGCCCGTCACTGAAAACTGACATCTTACAAAAGGCAGATTGTGAAAGAGAATGTGTTTCATATGCAGGGAAAAGGAGAAAATTATGATATTTCATGCATTTTTGATAAAATACGCGGAAATTGCCATAAAAGGAAAAAACCGCTATCTGTTTGAAGATGCTCTTGTAAAACAGATGCGGATTGCCCTTTCCAAAGTAGAAGGGGAGTTCAGAGTTACGAAAGAACAGGGCAGGGTTTACGTTTTCTGTCCGGAAGAATATGATTTTGACGAAGCAGTGGAAGCACTTCAGAGAGTATTCGGCATTGTGGAGATCTGCCCCGTTGTGATCTATGAGGACCATGGCTTTGAACAGATGGCGAAGGATGTGGTAAGCTATATGCATGCCCGCTATCCGGAATTTGCCGGTACTTTTAAGGTTTATACAAGAAGAGCAAAGAAATCTTATCCGATGACATCCATGGAGGTCAGCGCTGAGATCGGCGGGAGAATTTTGGACGAATTTCCCGATGCTTCTGTGGATGTACACGAGCCGCAGCTTACGGTATCTGTGGAGATCCGTGAGAAGATTTATGTATACTCCGATTCCATTCAGGGCCCCGGCGGTATGCCGATCGGCACCAACGGCAAGGCAATGCTTCTGCTTTCCGGCGGAATTGACAGCCCGGTAGCCGGTTACATGATCGCGAAGCGCGGCGTTAAAATTGATGCAGTCTATTTCCATGCTCCGCCATATACAAGCGAACGTGCAAAGCAGAAAGTAGTCGACCTGGCAAGATTAGTAGCAAGGTACAGCGGACCGATCCGCCTGCATGTAGTAAACTTTACAGATATCCAGCTGTATATATATGATCAGTGTCCCCATGACGAGCTTACAATTATCATGCGCCGTTATATGATGCGTATTGCAGAGCATTTTGCACGTAAGGAAAAATGTCTTGGGCTGATCACGGGAGAGAGTATCGGACAGGTGGCCAGTCAGACTCTTCAGAGCCTTGCTGCGACAAATGAAGTGTGTACAATGCCGGTTTATCGTCCTGTCATTGGTTTTGACAAACAGGAAATTGTTGAAATATCCAGAAAAATCAATACATTTGATACATCCATTCTTCCATATGAAGACTGCTGTACAATTTTTGTGGCAAAGCATCCTGTTACAAAACCAAATCTGAATGTGATCCGTAAATCAGAAACGAAACTGGAAGAAAAGATTGACCAGCTGATGGAAGAAGCGCTGAGAACAACAGAAATCATTGAGATAGAGTAAAGCCGGAGAAGGGGATAAAAAAAGAGGAACTGTGATCAGTTCCTCTGTGTTACCCTGTGATCAGTCGATTACATACTGATTGACAACTTTCATAACCTCTTCCAGAGAAGCTCCGTCGGCGTGAACGTTCAGGTCGATGGGCTTGGATAAATCCAGGCTGAAAATTCCCATGATAGATTTTGCATCAATTACGTATCTTCCGGATACCAGATCAAAATCGCAGTCGAATTTGCTGATTTCATTTACAAATGCCTTTACTTTATCAATGGAGTTCAGTGAGATTTTAGCTGTTTTCATGATTAGAACCTCCCTATTAGTTAGTATATTTATTTACAGCTTTATCTTACTCATCCCCCCATGAAAAGTCAAGGTGTAAAGAAATAAAATTTAAATTAAAAGTGAGAAAAATATGAAGAAAAAGGTTGCACTTCACAATTTAGGCTGCAAGGTCAATGCTTATGAAGTGGAGGCTATGCAGCAGCTTCTGGAGCAGTCCGGGTATGAAATCGTACCTTTTGAGCCGGGAGCTGATATCTATGTGATCAATACCTGTACCGTTACGAATATTGCCGACAGGAAATCCCGGCAGATGCTGCATAAGGCAAAAAAAATGAATCCGGATGCCATTGTGGTGGCTACGGGATGCTATGCACAGACGGACACAGGAAAATTAAGTACAGATGATGCAGTTGATCTGATTCTGGGAAATAACCAGAAAAAAAATATTGCAGAAGCAATTGAGGAATATGAGGCAGAACATCAGAAAACTGCGCGTGTGATCAAAATCAACCAGACAAAGGAATATGAAGATCTTTCCATAGGATATACCGCTGAACATGTTCGCGCTTATATTAAGGTACAGGATGGGTGCAATCAGTTCTGTACTTACTGTATTATTCCCTATGCAAGGGGAAGGGTGCGCAGCCGCCGGCCTGAGAGCATTTTGAAGGAAGTACATGCACTGGCAGAACGCGGATATCAGGAAGTGGTTCTGACAGGTATCCACTTAAGCTCTTACGGTGTGGATTTTGAAGAAGAAAACTGCAATCTGCTGGAACTTATCCGGATGGTCCACCAAGTGGAAGGCATCAGGAGAATCCGTCTCGGATCTCTGGAGCCGGGAATCGTGACAGAGGAATTTGCCAGGGAAATTTCCGCAATGCCCAAAGTCTGCCCGCATTTTCACCTGTCACTTCAGAGCGGATGTGACGAAACTCTGAAACGCATGAACCGGCGCTATGATTCCAGAGAGTATGCAAAGCGGTGTGAGCTTCTCCGGAAATATTATAAAAATCCTGCACTTACTACGGATGTGATCGTGGGTTTCCCCATGGAAACAGAAGAGGATTTTCAGAAGTCTTATGACTTTGTGGATCAGATTCATTTTTATGAGACACATATTTTTAAATATTCCAGACGTCAGGGAACAAAGGCTGCCGCCATGGACGGACAGCTTACGGAAGCTGTAAAAGCAGAGCGAAGTGATAAAATGCTGGAGCTTCACGAGCGCCATTCGAAAGAATATGAGTCCTCTGTGCTTGGAAAAACGCTGGAAGTTCTTCTGGAAGAGGAAATTCTGGTGAATGGAAATGCCTATTATGTGGGTCATAGCTGTGAATATATCAAAACAGCTGTCGAAAAACGGGACGGAATCGGCATTAATGATATTGTATCAGTGAGAGCCGAAAAGTTTCTTGAGAATCATCTGATTTTAGGTACGTTATAGAATCATATACGATCATCTGATTTTGGGCGCTTTGGAGTGCCGTTTACAATAATTGTAAGTTTTGATTGTATTTTACATGGAATTATATTAAAATGAATTAGAAATAATAATAAGGACGTGAGAGAAAATGACAGAGTCTAATCTGGGAAATACCCAATATTTCAGGACAAAACCTGATCAGGAACTGGAAGTAAAAGAAGTTCTGGACCTGGTATATACTGCAATGGATGAGAAAGGCTACAATCCTGTGAATCAGATCGTAGGCTATATTATGTCAGGAGATCCGACTTATATTACCAGTCATAAGGGTGCAAGAAGCATGATCATGAAGGTCGAGAGAGATGAGCTGGTGGAAGAGCTTCTGAACGAGTATATCAAGAACAGATCCTGGGAGCGCTGATATATGCGTATTCTGGGATTGGATTACGGTTCCAGGACCGTCGGGGTTGCAGTCAGTGATCCGCTTGGACTGACTGCGCAGGGACTGGAGACCATCTGGAGAAAACAGGAGAACAAGCTTCGTCAGACACTGGCGCGCATTGAAGCGCTTGCAGAAGAGTATCAGGCGGAACGGATTGTCGTAGGATATCCGAAAAACATGAACAATACGATCGGAGAGCGGGCCTTGAAATCACTGGAGTTCAAGGAGATGCTTGAGAGAAGGACCGGCCTGCCTGTTATTATGTGGGATGAGAGGCTTACGACAGTGGAAGCCAACCGGACACTGATGGAAGCCGGAGTGCGCCGTGAGAACCGGAAGCAGTATATAGATGAACTGGCAGCCGTATTTATTTTGCAGGGATATCTGGATTCCCTTGCGCTGAATAAGGAAGAACATCATGGAGAAAATTAAATTTCAGTCAGATGACGAGACAGTCGAAGAGTTTTATATTGAAGAGCAGACCAGAATCGGAGGTACTGCCTATCTGCTGGTATCGGATTCTCAGGAAGAAGAAGCCACTGTATATATTATGAAGGATATATCGGAGGAAACCAGCCAGGAAGCCTGCTATGTGATGGTTGAAGATGAAGAAGAGCTGAATGCTGTTTTTAAGGTCTTTGAACAGATGATGGAAGATGTGGATTTTGAGTATTGATTGATTTAGAAATATTAATGATGAGTCATATCAGAAATGAATCATATTAATAATGAATCATGATAATTACGCAATTTATTCTGTTTATCGGGATAGTTTTGAGTAATACACCGGCAAAGCCGGAAATTGTTTAAAAGGGCAGATTGACACTGATCCGTTTGCTGCGGGAGTATTTCGGCAGCATCATAAATCCTGCGCGGCAGGTATATTTTCTGTGCCCGGAAAATTGTAATAAGAGCCTTCAGATACCTGGAAACGTGAACTGTCGGGTATTGAAGAAAATTGGATTCAGAGTCCGGTAAAGGGAATGAATTGCACAGCAAATAATGTGGAGGTGCAATTGATTGAAGAACGACAACAATGAGATTTACAACAGGAAGAGCAGCCAGAGTGCTGCTGATTCGAAGAAGCAGGCAGCAAAGAATATGAAATACAAACAGCAGTCCAGAAATAACAGACGAACGGAAGATAAATACGGCGAAAAGAATTCCAAACCTACATTTAAAGAATCTGTAAAAGCGGCAGCCCGCAAGGGGCGCAAAACCCTGTCAAAACTGAAGATCATTCCGCTGGGAGGTCTGGAACAGATCGGAATGAATATTACTGCATTTGAATATGAAGACAGTATCGTAGTTGTAGACTGCGGACTTTCTTTCCCGGAAGATGATATGCTGGGAATTGACCTTGTTATTCCGGACGTCACATACTTAAAAGAGAATATTACCAAGGTGAAGGGGTTTGTGATCACTCATGGACATGAGGATCATATTGGAGCATTGCCATATGTACTGAAAGACATCAATGTTCCGATTTATTCCACCAAACTGACTCTTGCCCTGATCAGCAATAAACTGAAAGAGCACAATCTTGTGCGTACAACGAAATTAAAAGAAGTAAAACATGGACAGGTTATCAATCTGGGTGATTTTTCCATCGAATTTATTAAGACGAACCACAGTATTCAGGATGCATCTGCGCTGGCTATTTATTCACCGGCGGGTATTGTGGTGCACACAGGTGACTTTAAGGTGGATTATACACCTGTATTTGGTGATGCCATTGACCTGCAGCGCTTTGCGGAAATCGGAAAGAAAGGCGTTCTGGCACTGATGGTTGACAGTACCAATGCGGAACGTCCCGGATTTACCATGTCCGAACGAACAGTGGGAAGAGTGTTTGACAACCTGTTTAATGAATATAAGAATTCCCGTATTATAATTGCGACATTTGCGTCCAATGTGGATCGTGTACAGCAGATCATCAATACAGCATACCGTTTTGGAAGAAAAGTTGCAGTGGAAGGACGCAGCATGGTGAATGTTATTTCCACAGCATCTGAGCTGGGCTATCTGCGTATTCCTGAAAATACTCTGATTGAAATTGATCAGGTGAAGAATTATCCGGATGAGCAGGTTGTACTGATCACTACAGGCAGTCAGGGTGAATCCATGGCAGCGCTTTCACGTATGGCTGCAAATATTCACAAAAAGATTACCATTAAGCCAAATGATACGATCATATTCAGTTCCAACCCGATCCCGGGCAATGAGAAAGCCGTTTCCAAAGTCATTAATGAGCTTTCCATGAAGGGAGCCAAGGTTATTTTCCAGGATGCACATGTTTCCGGACATGCATGCCAGGAAGAAATCAAATTGATCTATTCCCTTGTACGACCGAAATATGCGATTCCGGTCCATGGAGAATATCGTCATCTGACAGCTCAGAAACATATCGTGGAAGATCTGGGAATCCCGAAAGAAAACATCTTTATTCTGTCTTCCGGAAATGTTCTGGAACTGGATGATCAGAGCGCGGAAGTTACAGGTACCGTACACACCGGCGGAATCCTGGTAGACGGACTCGGTGTGGGAGATGTGGGAAATATCGTACTTCGTGACCGCCAGCATCTGGCAGAAGATGGGATTATGATCGTTGTTATGACCCTGGAGCGTCACAGTAATGTGGTTCTCGCAGGACCGGACATCGTGTCCCGCGGTTTTGTCTATGTCCGTGAATCCGAAGATCTGATGGATGAAGCCAGAGATGTTGTTGAGGACGCACTGGATGCCTGCCTTTCCAAAAATATTACAGACTGGGGCAGAATCAAGACTATGGTGAAAGATGCGCTCAGTGATTTCCTCTGGAAACGTACCAAGAGAAGTCCTATGATTCTTCCGATCATCATGGAGGCCTGAGAAATGGAAGCAGTCAATAAAAACATCAAAGTATTTCTTTCACTTATCAAAAAAACGAATGTGTATAAAGAATATAAAAAACAGGAAGAGATTCTGAGCAGAAATCCTGAACTTCTGGAAAGGGTGGATCAGTTTCGCGCGAACAATTTTCAGATTCAGAACGAAGCCGGAAGTGATAATCTTTTTCATGTTGCGGAACAGCTTTGCAGGGAATCGGCAGAACTCCGGCGTTATCCGGAAGTCAATGCGTTCCTGGATGCTGAGCTTGCTTTGTGCAAAATGATGCAGAACATCTGCAGAGAGCTGGTGGAGGGAATTGATGTACACATGCCAAATCTGTAATGCTGGTACATTAGTTTCAGAGTAACTCGACCATTCGCCGGTCCTCGGATCTGAATTCACTGGTGAAAAATACCGAAAGGATGGAAGTTATGGGTAATACAAAAGAACGGGTAGGAGCAGCCGGTGTAGCTGTCGCAGGTGGAATTTTCAGGATCGTACTGTATGTATGTGTGGTATTTTTGATTTTTTGGATTGGAAAATCCACCTATCAATTTGGATACGATATCTTTAATCAGCAGGCTATGAGCCCCGGAGAAGGGCAGGAAGTAACTGTTGTGATCAAAGAGGACACTTCTGTGTATGATATAGCGAAAACCCTTGAGCGTAAGGGTCTGATTAAAGATGCACTTGTATTCTGTGTACAGGAAAAACTATCCAATTACAGCGGCCAGTTACGGCCCGGTACATATCTGCTGAGTACAGCATATACGCCCACCAGGATCATGTCGATCTTGGCAGGAGATACGGAGCAGGAGGGAAATAACTCGTGATAGTGGAAGAGAGGATGCGTACTTATATAAATTCGCTGGATATGGGCAATACGCCGCTTCTGGAGGAATTGGAGCAGTATGCGCAGGAATCCCGTGTACCGATTATCCGCAGGGAAATGCAGAGTTTTATAAAGGTGCTTCTGGCAATTCATAAGCCGAAGCGTATTCTGGAGGTGGGGACAGCCGTTGGCTTCTCCACACTTCTTATGTGTGAATATGGTCCGCAGGATCTGACAATTACGACTATCGAGAACTACGAAAAACGAATTCCCATAGCCAGGGAAAATTTCAGAAAAGCCGGAAGAGAGAGCCAGATCACGCTCCTGGAAGGTGATGCAGGGAAATATCTGAGAGAACTGGACGGGACATTTGACCTGATTTTTATGGATGCGGCAAAGGGTCAGTATATTCACTGGCTGCCGGATGTGATGCGTCTGATGCACCCGGGCAGTATTCTTTTGTCGGACAATGTACTGCAGGAAGGGGATATTATCGAGTCCCATTATCTTGTGGAACGCCGCAATCGAACCATATATAAAAGAATGCGGGAATATCTTTATGAACTGAAACACTGCCCGGAGCTTCTTACGACCATTCTACCACTGGGAGACGGGGTGGCAGTGAGTGTGAAGGTGGAACAGAAACAGGAGGAAATATGAGAAAACCAGAATTATTAGTACCGGCAAGCAGTCTGGAAGTTCTGAAGATCGCAGTTATTTTTGGAGCAGATGCTGTGTATATCGGCGGTGAAGCTTTCGGGCTCCGCGCCAAAGCAAAGAATTTTTCCCATGATGACATGGCACAGGGAATCGCTTTTGCCCATGAACATGGAGTAAAGGTTTACGTGACTGTCAATATCCTGGCGCATAATTATGACCTTGAGGGTGTCCGTGAATACCTGAAAGAGCTGAAAGAACTGAAGCCGGACGCGCTGATCATTGCAGACCCCGGTATTTTTACCTATGCCAAAGAAATCTGTCCGGGAATCGAACGGCATATCAGTACTCAGGCAAACAATACCAACTATGAGACTTACCGTTTCTGGTATCAGCTGGGGGCGAAGAGAGTGGTGACTGCCAGAGAGCTTTCTCTGCAGGAAATCCGTGAGATCCGCGCACATATTCCGGATGATATGGAAATAGAAACTTTTGTTCACGGTGCTATGTGTATTTCTTATTCCGGAAGATGTCTTCTCAGTAATTATCTGGTGGGAAGAGACGCCAATCAGGGTGCCTGCACACATCCCTGCAGATGGAAATATTCCATTGTGGAGGAGACAAGGCCGGGTGAATATATGACGGTTTTTGAAAATGAGAGAGGAACTTATATCTTCAACTCCAAGGATCTCTGCATGATCGAGCATATGGATGACATCCTCGAGAGCGGCATTGACAGCCTGAAGATCGAAGGTCGTATGAAGACGGCTCTTTATGTGGCAACAGTAGCCAGAACTTATCGCAAGGCAATCGACGATTATCTGGAAAGCCCGGAGAAATACAGAGCCAATATGGACTGGTACAGGGAGCAGATTTCCAACTGCACTTACCGCCAGTTTACGACCGGATTTTTCTATGGGAAGCCTGACCAGAATACGCAGATATATGACAATAACACCTATGTGAAAGAATACACCTATCTTGGTTATGCAGAAACTATGGATGACCGCGGCTACGTGCAGATTACCCAGAGAAATAAATTTACTGTGGGAGAAACCATAGAAATCATGAAGCCGGACGGACGCAACTTAAGTGTTGTGGTTCGGGCAATTTATGATGAAGAGGGAAATTCTGTGGAAAGCGCACCCCACCCTCAGCAGAAACTGTTCGTGGATCTGGGAGAGGGAATTGAAGTTTTTGATTTGCTTCGTAGAGCGGAGAAGACAGATACAGAAAATTAGTAAAAATGCTTCCTTTAGGAGCAGGCAGTGGCAGAGATGCAGCTGACTGTCGGAAAGGAAGCATTTTTTGTATCATAGAGAAGTGCTTCGCATTTTCCTATGATACAATAATCCTTCGGGGAAGATGCGCATTCACGTGAAGGAAATGGAGAACCACTTCCTGGTCAGACAGTTTCATTGAATAATGCACGCAGTTTCTGCAGTGCATTTTTTTCAATTCGTGATACATAGGAGCGGCTGATGTGCAGTTCTTTTGCAATTTCCCGCTGTGTCTGTTCTTCATTTCCAAAAAGTCCGTACCGGAAACAGATTACCTGGTATTCCCTGGCTGTAAGGGCTGTTTCCAGAGAATCCATCAGAAGCTGAATGTCTTTTCTGGTGGAGTATTCCTCTACCACATCTACCGGAGGGCTTTCGAGAATATCCAGAAGGCTGATCTCATTGCCTTCTTTGTCGGTGCCTATGGGTTCAGAGAGGGATACTTCTCTGGCATGCTTTTTTTTTGACCGAAGCATCATCAGAAGCTCATTATCAATACATCGCGCCGCATAGGTGGAGAGCCTGGTGGCTTTATCTGAATCAAAGGTGGAAACGGCTTTGATCAGACCTATCGTGCCGATGGAAATCAAATCGTCCAGATCCTCGTCTGTACCCTGATATTTCTTGACAACATGGGCTACAAGACGAAGATTATGTTCAATAAGGATTTGCCTTGCTTCTAAATCGCCCCCCTGGTAACGTTGAAGATAATACTTTTCTTCAGCAGATGTCAAAGGTTTCAAAAAAGCCTTCAAATCTTCACCTCAAAGGGGATTTCTATTTATTTTATGCCCGGGACAGGGCGTTCGTGCTTTTCCCATGGGAGATGAGGTGATGAAATATCAGAAACTGTCAGGACATTACTGCTACAATAGATAATATTTATTTTTTCAGAATCTGCGGATCCAGAAGGAAATCATAAATGTTCACGGTCAGGATACCATAGTCATCATAATAAGGCTGCACAATATCTTTTGTAATAATGATCTTCTTGAAAGAATCATCAATCTTTCTGAATGGTCTGATTTCCTGAGTACGTTTCGCTTCATCAGGCAGCGAGTAAGCAGACTGAATGTAGTATCTGGAAGAACCAAGATTGCATACAAAATTCACTTCCAAACAGTCATAAACTCTGCAAAACTCAAAGGGTACATATGCACTTCGTCGCCACGACCGGCGAACTCAGTAGCAATATCTTTGGACAGAAGCTTTGCATTTCTTCCTGTCACGAATACATCCATATTATCTTTACGCAGATAACCATTCAGAACAAGCGTTATAAGGTGAGAATAGCGGGGCAGAACGTGTTGCCGGTGTCCACGCAAGCTTGGTCAATCAGCATATCTTCAGCAGTGAATTCAGTTCTTCTGTGAGATAAGTGAAATATTTCTGAGCCAGACTGCTGAGGATATAATTGTTTTTATGGATGTATCCAAGATGTAGTTGACCGATATCTTCATTGAGCGGTCTGGCGATTATTTCACCGGTACCTTTGTGAAAACTATCGGCATTGCTGTTGGTGAGATCCGGACCGATACTGAAGCAGTCTGTTTTGCGTACAAGTGCTATTTTTGTACATCTGTCTGAAACATGCATATTCTTGTTCAGAATGGTATAGATCAGTAATTCTTCAGAAAGGGGAGAGATTTCCGTTTCATCATCATAGGTGACAAAAGGATAATCTTCCAGATCTTTAATAGAAATCAGATCTTTTGATGCAAGAGGATGTTCTTTGCGCAGAAATACATAATTCTGAAGCTGTGCGATTTCGTGGAAATTCATATCCATTGCAGTAAGCTGCGTCTGAAAGGTGTTCAGCTGGGAATTCTGAAGCGCAACAATTCCAAGCTCACTTCTGCCACTATATACTTCGTTTAAAACAGAAAGAGTATCACATTCCCGGAGTGCCATGTCAAAGGACGACAGATCCAGATCATTCAGAAAGCTGGTAAATGAACGGACAACGAATGGCAGGTGTTGCGCGGAAATGGAAAAACGTATGGGCAATGATTTGCGGGATGCGTACCGCTGTTCAAGGTAACGAGTTCTGTCAACAATGTCTTTGGCATATCTTATGAAATCTTCCCCGTCAAGAGTCAGAGAAACACCCCGGTTGGTTCTGTGAAATAGAGTAATTCCAAGATCCTGTTCCACTTCTTTTACAGCAGTGGACAAAGTAGACTGGGATATGAAAAGCTTTTTAGCTGCCTGTGAAAAAGAACCGCAGTTTGAAATTTCAATCATATATTTTAGGTTTTGTAAAGTCATTTTGATCTCCTGTTTTTATAAAAGTCTTATAAAAGATTTCTGATATAGATATACTATCAAAATAATTGATAGCAGGCAATGAGAAAAATAAATCTATAAAAGATTGATTCTATAAGGTTTGTATGATATATTAATATGGTAGAAAATTCTGACAGCAATATAAAAAATAGATAGCTGTAAGTATTTTTGAAAGTTAGATGAAATATTTTATGGAAACCGGTCAGAAGCCGGTGCGGTGCTGCCACTGTAGGACGGAGCCGGGATAAACGACACTGAAGAGAATCTTTGGGAAGTCGCCCGCAGGCGTTGATGTCAAGCCAGGATACTTGAATATTTCATAGGATCTCTTTGTCTGACAGGTCATTGGACAGAGGGAAAACAAAGGAAGGAATGTTCCTTTTTTTGTGTACCCCTTTTCCAATATTGGAAAAGGGTTTTTTTGACCTCAAAAAAGAAAGTGAGGAAAGAATATGAACAAAAGAACAGTAAGAAAAACAATTGCATCTGTAATAGCGGCTACTTTGGCAGTGACAGCGTCAGTACCGGTTTTTGCAGAAAGTGAGGAGAACACATCTTCAGAAATACGTCAGGTAACGGATGCAGCCGGTAATGTGGTAGAGGTGCCGGCAGATATTTCCAAAATTGCAGTTACTCCCCTTCCATGGTCATCAGTCATTTTTGCAATCGATGGAACGTCTGAACGTATGACATCAGTAAATCCGGGTGCGATGACTGCTTATACCGGTCATTTTTTTGAAAAGCTCGATTCTCATTATGGCGAACTGGATACATCAAATATAGGCAAGGATTTTTCCATAAATATGGAGGCACTGGCAAGTGACGGTGTACAGGCCTGCGTAATCTGGGACTATCAGACAGATGAGGCAAAGCAGCTCTCTGATATTGGGATTACCCCTGTTATGGTAAAAAATGAAACGGTAGAAGAACTGCAGGAGAGCTTCCGTGCAATAGGAGAATTGCTGGGAAAAGAAGAACGGGCACAGGAATTTATAGATCTTTACGGTGAAACATATGATGAAATTAAATCTTATCAGGATCAGGTTGCTGAAGCAGAGAAGCCAAAAGTTCTGTATCTTCGTAATTCCGAACTGAAATTACAGGGTAATGACAACTTTATTAAAGAAGCAATGGAAATGGCCGGCGCTGATAATGTCGCCGCAGATGCATCGGATATTTCCATGGAAGAAATACTGGAAATCAATCCTGACATCATTTTCCTCAGCTGGTTTGATGGCTTTACACCTGATGATCTGTACGAAAACCGTATTGACGGACAGGATTGGAGTACAGTTAATGCAGTGATCAATAAAAAAGTTTACAAAACACCGCTTGGTATTTACCGCTGGGATGCACCGGGGGTTGAAACACCTCTTATGATGAAGTGGCTTGCTGCCATGATTCAGCCTGAGATTTTTGCAGATATTGATATGAAACATGAAGTAACGGATTATTTCCAGGATTATTTTGAATATTCCGTCACAGATGAAGATTACGCACAGATTATGTGTGATGCGGAAAATACGAACAGCGTAAAATAAGAGGGCAGTGAATGAATGATCATAAGATAAAAAAGCATTCTTACGGTATTCTGCTGACAGGAATGATTGCAGCGATGCTGGCTCTGACTGTTATAGCGACAGGAGTGGGGAGATATTACATCTCCCCTCTTAATGTAATGAAAATTCTCTTATCAGGAATTTTGGATATCCCCGTTTCATGGGAAGCACAGGCAGAAAGCGTGATATTTACACTTCGTCTCCCCCGTATTCTGTCTGCTCTTCTGGTTGGAATGGCATTGTCTTTGTCCGGGGCTTCTTATCAGGGAGTGTTTAAAAATCCTCTTGTGGCACCTGATATGCTCGGTGTATCAGCAGGAGCCTGTGTAGGAGCATCAACTGCAATCCTTTTTCATGCCAGTCAGCTGGGAATACAGGTGGCTGCTTTTGCCGGGGGGATCCTGGCAGTTGCAGCTGCAACGACAATTCCCCGGGTGATCAGAAATAATTCTATGATGACACTGGTATTGGCAGGCGTTATTGTCAGTGGTCTTATGAATTCCATACTCGGACTGCTGAAATATCTGGCAGACCCGGATACTCAGCTGGCTTCCATCACACACTGGCAGCTTGGAAGTCTTGCCGCCTCCGTATGGAGGGATATCATCTATATCGGACCTCCGATTATAGCAGCGGCATTTTTTCTGATCATGTCCAGATGGAGAATCAATATCCTGTCCCTTGGGGAAAATGAGGCAAAGTCTCTGGGAACGGATATAAAAAAAGCAAGAGGGCTTGTGATTATCTGTGCTACGATTCTTACAGCAAGCGCTGTATGTATCAGCGGAACGATCGGCTGGATCGGTCTTGTGATTCCTCATCTCGGGCGTATGCTGGTGGGGCCGGACAACCGCAAACTGATTCCGGTATCGGCGGTTTTGGGAGCTGCTTTCTTATTACTGATCGATACACTGGCTCGTGTTTTGACAAGTGCGGAGCTGCCTCTCAGTATCCTGACCGGAATAATTGGAGCACCTTTTTATTTTTATTTATTACTGAAGCAGAGGATGAAGCTGTCATGATATTGGATGTTAGGAATCTGTCTTTTGGTTACCATAAAGATCGTATTTTGTTTAGAAATGTTAATTTTTCAGTAGAGAAAGGAGAAGTTTTCAGTATCCTGGGATCTAATGGAATAGGAAAATCCACACTGTTAAATTGTATAGCAAACCTTCTGACACCTTTTGAGGGAGAAATCAGCCTTAATGGAGTTCCTATGAAAAACATGGATCTGAAAGAAATTGCAAAAACAATCGGTTACGTGCCGCAGATGCATGATGTTGCTTATGCATATGAAGTCAGAGATTATATTGTAATGGGACGAGCTCCTTATCTGGGAATGTTTGGAAAACCATCAGAAGAAGATTATCGGCTGGCAGATAAAACAATGGACGAGCTGGGAATTTCTCATCTGGCAGGACGGGCATATACGGAATTAAGCGGAGGTGAACGCCAGCAGGTTTCCATAGCAAGGGCCATTGTGCAGCAGCCGGATATTATTATCCTTGATGAACCGACCAATCATCTGGATTATGGAAATCAGCTGCGAATGATTCATATGATACGCAAACTGGCGCAGAGCGGTTATGGAGTGATAATCACAAGCCATATGCCGGATCATGTACTGCTTTTGGATGGCAACGTAGGAATTCTGGGAGATGACGGACAGCTGCGTGTTGGGACAACCAGAGAAATTATGACGAAAGAAAATCTGGAAGAATTATATCATGTGGAGATTTTTATGATACATGTTGATGAAGTAGGACGGGATGTCTGTGTTGCAGGAAAAGCAGAAGATATGAAATAGAGTGCCGGTCATAAGATATGTATTTTGGGGCAGGGAGGAACCTGATGAAAAAAATTGCTTTTTACGGCAAGGGAGGTATTGGAAAATCAACGATAGCAGCCAATATCTCTGCTTTATATTCCGCAGAAGGCGGAAAAGTGCTGCATATAGGATGTGATCCCAAAGCTGATTCCACCAGGTTGTTAATGAGGAGAAGAATCCCGACCGTACTGGAGCAGCTGGAAAAGCTGAATGATGGCCTGACGGAAGGTGATATTCTTTTTGAAGGAAAACATGGTGTCTGGTGTGCAGAAGCAGGAGGACCGCAGGCTGGTATGGGATGTGCAGGACTTGGAATTACTTCTGCAGTAAATGAGCTGGAAAGACTGGGGATCATGTCCGGAAGCTGGGATATGATTGTTTATGATGTTTTAGGTGATGTAGTCTGCGGAGGTTTTTCGGTTCCTATGAGGAAGCATTATGCAGATCAGATTTATATTGTGACATCAGCAGATTATATGTCACTTTATGCTGCCAATAATATACTGAAAGGGTGCAGGCATTATTCCGGCAAAGACAGAAATCTGGCTGCAGGTCTGATATTAAATCATATTAAAAATAATCAGGAAATGATGATAGGCTGCAGGTTTGCAGACCGAACAGGAATTCCTGTTGCGGCATGCCTCAGAGAAAGCAGTGAAATGCAGGCGGCAGATTATAAGAATGCTCTTTTTACAGAAGTTTTTCCGGAAGGAGAAAACGCGATGGAAATTCGTTTTCTGCTTCAGCGAATACTGGAATATAATGAAGAAACTGATACCGGATATAGGTCTTACGGGGAACAGGAAATACATCCTATGGATGAAATGCAGATAGAGGGATTTCGAAAAGAGATTTTATATGAATACAAAATGTGAAATAGAACAGGTGATGATATCTGATCGGGAAATGGAACATAATGCGGCATCTTTGATTTTTGAGCAGGATGGTATCGTTCTTGTTGCCGTTGGTTCTCTGGCTTGTGTCAGGTCTCTGTGGTTTCAGGCATATAGGAGAGGCAGACTTGCGCAGTTTAGGGGCTGTGCATTGCCTTCCTGGAATTATGCGGCAGGAAAAAATGCGGATGTGATCCGTGAAATAATAAAGGAAGCAGCACAATACACAGATACAAAAGGTATTATTGTTTATGCATCCTGCATGGAGTATCTGACCCAGTGGGAGCCGGACACAGAAAAAGTTATTTGCGGAGAAAAAAACATTCCCGTAAAAGTTCTGTTTCGCGGTCCACTGACAAAGAGAAGCGGTAATCCGGTGAAACATCTGGAAGGACTGTTTGCTGAGATGGGAATCCCGGTGAAAAATGATCTTGAAAATAATCTGGAAAGAGAACTGGACGAAAGAAAACCGGAAAAAGGAAAGCAGGACTGCATGAATCAGAAGTCAGAGATTGATGAGCAGAGACTTGATATACTTCCGCCTGCAGCACCTGATTTTTCGGGAGTGATGGATTTTCTGTCCGGAATAGACTGCAATGCAGTGCTGATCAGTCCCGGAGGCTGCAAAAGCTGTATTGAGCATGTGGACGGACAGATAGGAAATGTGCAGGATAACTGCCAGTACGGAACCAGATTCACAGACCTGTCAGTAACAGGAGGATGTGAAGAAGCTCTTGTGGATGTGATAGACGGGATGTTCTGCGATTCGAAGCCTGTATTTCTGACCGGCAGTGCTGTTATGCAGACAATAGGTTTTGATGATGAATATCTGATAGAACAATTGTCTGCCAGGGGAAGAAAATCTCTGTTTTTTAAGAGCAGCGGCTTTGAAGGCTGTCCGGAGGCTGTTGATTCTGCGATGATGAAGGTGGGAAAGCTGTATTTCCAAAATCCGGGAAAATGTCAGAAGAATCTGGTACTGATTACGGGGTATACGAGTCTGGCAACAGGCGGTAAAGAAACACTGCAGCCGGTTATTGACAGACTGAAGAAAAATAGCATGGAAGTGCTGTATCTGGGAGAAAAATGGCGGACAGAAAAAAATCCCCTGCCTGCTGTAATCTGGATGGTATCAGCAGAAGGAATCTCTGTTACAAAATGGATGCAGGAAGAATATGGGATTCCATGTGTCATTGGACGTAATCTGGAGAAAACCTATGCAGATGAACTTGCGGACGAGATCATAGCATATGCAGAAATGCCGGACACAGGAAGTGCATATAGAGATGGATCAGACACAGAAATTGCATGCAAAGATAGATCCGATGCAGCAATTGCATGTAAGGACAGACCGGAGAAAGGAACTTTACATAAATACTGGGGTGAGATTAATAAAATTTCATTTCCGGAAAATACTGCCATGCTAAATAAAAAGGCTGAATCTTCCAAAAAAACAGTGTGGATTTTGGGAGAGCCTGTTCTTACCATCAGTTTATATCGTTTTTGTAATCTGTATTACAAAGAAATGGAGTACAGAACTGCTATATATATACCAACATCAGGAATGAAGCGGGTTTATGGGCAGCTTTCTGATGACTGGATTTACCTGCATTCACAGGAAGAAATGGCAGAAATAATATGTGAAGGAACTGTTATTGCAGATGAATTTATAATCCGGTTTTTACGGAACCGACACCCGGATATAAAAGGAATTACTGTCAGATTTCCTGAAATCAGCGGTAACCGCAGTACAAAATGCGGAAAATGCAAAGAAGACATACAGAATCATTATTCATGATATGTAAAATACTGGATTCAGTATTTACATAAACATAACTTAACAGGAGGATAAGAAAAATGAAACAAAAAATCATGAAAAGAATTGCGGTCGCAGCATTATCAGCCAGCATGGCATTATCGGGTTCTGCCGGTTATGTATTTGCCTCTGAAGCTGAAGAAACAAAAACAGTTGTAGATTCTATGGAAAATGAGGTTGTAATTCCTGCGGAAATTGACAGCCTGGCTATTTTGCCTATGCCGTGGATTTCGGTTGTATATGCATTAAACGGAAGCGGAGATATTATTACGGGTATGCAGCAGGTGGCAAAGAATTCATACAACACCAGTATGCTAAAAGTTCTTGCTCCGGAGCTTGAGGATACCAATACCTCATTTTTTGCGGACGGAGAGTTTAATTTTGAAGAGCTGGCCAAAATTGATCCGGATGTTATGATACTGTTTGAAAGCCAAAGCAAATTTATTGATAAATTAAACGAAGTTGGTATTCCTGCTGTAACAATTAAATATGCAGATTCTTTTGATACATTATGGAATGACTTCAGCATTATTGGTGATGTATTAAGTAAAGAAGAAAGGGCACAATCATTTGTTGATTATCAGAAAGAAGATATTGCGTATCTGGAAAGCAAAGCGGATCAGCTTGATAAAGATAATCCGGTCAAGGTTTTGCAGCTGTACATGAGCGATCTTCAGGTTTGTGATAACAGTGGTACATTTAATGCAGCAGTTAACCATGCAGGCGGAGTAAATGTTGCTCAGACAACACTGGAAGCTTCCTCAGAAGTTCAGGTTAACATGGAACAGATACTGGCATGGAATCCGGACGTTATTCTGTTATCAAATTTTGACGATATGGTTCCGGATGATTTTTACAGTAATTCATTTGACGGCCAGGATTGGAGTCAGGTAAAAGCTGTCCAGGATCACAGAGTTTATAAGATTCCTCAGGGTATTTACCGTTGGGATGCAGACTGCCCATGTACGGAAACGACTCTTTGTGCAAAATGGATGGCACGAGTGATTAATCCGGATATATTCGATGATTTTGATCTGAAGCAGGATGTGAAAGACTTTTATAAAGATTTCTTTGATTACGAGCTTTCAGATGAAGAAATCGATACTATTCTGGCAGCGGAGGCAAATGCAGATTCCGTACAGTTATTTGACTGATAATGTATGTCTATGAAAAAGAAGAAAAAATCATTAATTAAATGGTCAGTATTGTGGATCTGTTTTGGAGCAGTGGCATTCGTGTCACTGCTTCTGGGCAGATATATGGTAGCTCCGGGTCAGGTGTTTGATATCTTAGTCAGAGCTGTGACAGGTAACTTATGCGGAGAAATTGAAGAATCTGTTATAATAAATATCCGTCTTCCAAGAATTCTTATAACATTACTGATAGGGGCAGGAATGGCAGCTTCGGGAACAGCATTTCAGGGTTTGTTTCAAAATCCGCTGGTCAGTCCGGATGTATTGGGCGTAAGCTCGGGAGCTGCTTTTGGGGCTGTTCTTGGAATTATTGTTTCAGGACTTGGTTATTTTTCTATGGCGCTTGCGATGATATGTGGAGTTCTCAGTGTTGCAATGACTTATATACTTTCAAAGGTGAAAGGACAAAGCACGGTATTGTCATTGGTTCTATCCGGAATGATCGTGCAGGCATTAATGAATGCGCTGGTATCATTGTTGAAGTATACAGCAGATCCTTACAGTAAACTTCCGGCTATTACGTATTGGCTGATGGGCAGTTTCTCTACTGCCAGTTATAATGATCTGAAGCTTGTGGGAATTCCGGTTGCAGTAAGTTTGCTGATTCTTTTTCTGCTTCGGTGGCGGATTAATATACTTTCACTTGGAGATGAGGAGGCCGCTGCACTGGGAGTAAATCCAGTCAGAATCAGAGTACTGATTATTGCGTCATCAACTGTAATTTCCGCATGCAGTGTAACAATAGCCGGGGTTATTGGATGGGTAGGACTTGTTATTCCCCATATTACACGAATGATTTTCGGAGTGGATCACAAAGATATTATTCCCGCATCGATGCTACTTGGAGGAATTTATCTTACAGTAATTGATCTGATAGCCCGTTCTGCAATGGAATCGGAAATACCGATAGGTATTCTGACAGCATTGATTGGTGCACCTGTTTTTGCAGTATTATTTAAAAAAACAGGGGGTGGTTCCTGATGCTGGAAATTAAGGGAGGATGTTTTGGATATATAAAAGGTGAGGACATACTTAGAGATATCAGTTTTTCTCTTGAAGACGGGAAAATCATGACGGTTCTGGGCCAAAATGGAATCGGGAAAACAACTTTGCTGAAATGCATAGCCGGAATTCTGAAATGGACAAAAGGGAATGCCTTTATAGACGGTAATAAGATCAGGGAAACAAAGGATATTAAAGGTCTGGGGTATGTACCGCAGGCGCATCCCATGTCTTTTTCATATACAGTAAGGCAGATTGTGATGATGGGAAGAGCGTCATTTATTCATACATTTGCAATACCATCTTTAAAGGACAAAGAAATAGTGGAAGATGCAATGAAGGAAGTAGGAATTGCAGAATTGGCCGATCGCCCGTGTAATACTCTGAGCGGTGGGCAGATACAGCTTGCTTTTATTGCCAGAGCACTTGTATCGGATCCAAAGATCATGATTCTGGACGAGCCGGAATCTCACTTGGATTTTAAGAATCAGTTCCTGATTTTAAAACTGATAGAAGATTTATCGAGAAAAAAGAAGATGTCCTGTATTATCAATACACATTTTCCGGAACATGCATTGTTGATTTCAGACAAAACACTTATTCTGGGAAGAGAAAAATACATTTTTGGAAATACAGAGGAAATTGTTACTGAGAAGAATATAGCGGATTTCTTTGATATCCGGGCACGAATTATTGATGTGCCTGATACGCAGGGGCATCGGAAAGCATTTGTTGTGACAGATGTCATAAAAGACAGAGTATAATTCCAGAATGCAAGGCAGAGTTTAATTCCAGAATTGACAAAAGAATAACAATTTGATATTCTAATGATGTGTAATTGAATATTGCAGTATCAGGTGCAGAGTTCTTTTCAGGGACTCTGAAGAGGGAATCAGGTGAGAATCCTGAGCGAACTGGTCACTGTATGCAGGGAGCGAGCTTCGATAACCATTGCATGACCCATAAAGATGTGAGAAGGTGAAGTGAGCATTGATCTGCAAGTCAGGAAACCTGCCTGGTACATGAGATGTGCTCCAGATACAGCGCAAACATCCAGCCGGGTCATACGACAGAAACAGGAACAGAAGAGAAGAATGATCCGATAGAAGTGTCTGCAATGGGTAGCAGCCACTGTTTTTTTGTAAAAAACAACCCTGATTTATGTAAAAAATAATGGATGGGCTCTTAGCAAGAAAAATACACAATATAGACCTCCAAAGTTCTGCCGGTATTGAATCAGCTACTATTAGATACCGGCAGAAACCCCGACAGATATGGAAATGCTGTCGGGGATTTTTGCATAAAGAAAGGAGAAAACAATTATGAGAGGTGTTTATACTTCAGTCAATGACATCCGGAAGCGCGTTTATGCGGAAGTAGCAAGATTATCGTATGACTATCAGGATGGAGACTTGTCTCAAATGGAACAGATTCCATACAGAATCATTCCGGGAGAAGTCTCTACATATCGGGAAAGCGTATTTCTGGAGAGAGCAATTGTTAAGGAGAGAATGCGTCTTGCCATGGGGCTTCCGCTGCGTGCGGCTTCCGAACATGCTCCCGTATCAGAAGGAGCACTGGAATGTGTGAGACCGGAGAAATATTATCAGCCTCCGCTGATCAATATTATCAAGTTTGCCTGCCACAAATGTCCGGATAATGTAGTAAAAGTAACAGATGCCTGCCAGGGCTGTCTGGCACATCCGTGCAAAGAGGTCTGCCCCAAAAAAGCCGTTTCCTTTGAAAATGGAAAATCAGTGATCAATCAGGAAAAATGTATCAAGTGCGGAAAATGCGTCAGTGCATGTGCATATGGAGCTGTCGTAAAACTGGAGCGTCCCTGCGCAAGAGCCTGCGGGATGGATGCCATTGGTTCCGATGAGTTCGGAAGAGCGGACATTGATCAGGAAAAATGCGTGTCCTGCGGAATGTGCCTTGCAAACTGTCCGTTTGGCGCGATTGCAGATAAAGCACAGATTTTCCAGACTATTCAGGCAATCAAAAGTGATACGCCGGTGTATGCGGCAATTGCACCTGCTGTGACAGGCCAGTTTGGTCCGAAGATGACACCGGATAAGATACGTTCTGCATTTCAGGCACTCGGTTTTACGGATGTTGTGGAAGTAGCAATCGGTGCAGATCTCTGTACCATGGAAGAAGCCAGAGATTTTGTGGAGGAAGTTCCGGAAAAACTGCCCTTTATGGCGACTTCCTGCTGTCCGGCATGGTCCATGATGGCAAAAAAACTGTTTCCTGAGTACAGCGAATGCATTTCCATGGCACTGACACCCATGGTGCTGACAGGAAGACTGATCAAAAAGCAGCATCCTGGCTGTAAAGTGGCTTTTATCGGACCCTGTGCAGCCAAAAAACTGGAAGCGGGCAGAAGGACGATACGCAGTGATATTGACTTTGTGCTGACGTTTGAAGAAGTAATGGGAATGTTTGAAGCGAAGAAAATCAATTTTACGAAGCTTGAAGAACAGCACAGCATGCATGGAGCAAGTGCTGACGGCAGGGGCTTTGCAGTCAGCGGAGGTGTTGCAGAAGCTGTGGTAAACTGTATTAAAGAGCTTTACCCGGATAAAGAAGTAAAAGTGGAAAATGCGGAAGGCCTTGCAAACTGCAGGAAGCTTCTGACTATGGCTAAAGCAGGAAAATATAACGGCTATCTTCTGGAAGGAATGGCATGCCCCGGCGGATGCGTGGCAGGAGCAGGAACAATACAGCCGATTGCAAAATCCACAGCAGCAGTGAAACTCCGGAAAAAAACATCAACCCATGCACATGCCATACAGAGTAATTATAAGGATTTACTGAAACAGCTGGAAGAAATAGATAAAAGCATATGAGTAAGTGTTCTGTCAGGCGGATATGACAGGCTGTAAAAATGATAAAATAGTATACTTTCTTTGTAAAAATCCGGAAGAATAAACGGAATATGTTCTTTATAATATAAATGGAAATTAACACGCGGAAAAAATACGTAAAAAAACGTAAACATAAAACAAAAACAAGTGGATTGCGGAGTCTGCCTGATTATCTTTCAAGAAAGGAATCAAATATCATGAAACAGAAAGCTATGGAAATGAAACTTGTTGTAAGACCGCTTGTGGGATGTCTGACCCACACACATTTCTGGGAAGGTCCGTGCAGGGCAGGCCGTTATGAAGACATGACAGTGGAAGCGGAAACAGAAGCAGCTGATCAGGCATTTAAAGCCTCAGTGGAAGGTTTGAATGATGTGATCAGCGAGGTAGAGTTTAAAGAACCGCTTGATGTACGGTATAATGAAAGTTTTACTGTGGATAAGGAATTGTTTGATAAAATCGGAGAGAATCTGGATGAAATTGACTGTTTCCTCTGTATGGGATGGAGAATCCCGAAACTGGAACGTTACAGAAAACCGGTGGTTATCTGGCAGAATGGAAACGAGGGTATTGATTTTGCAGCATATTGCCGTTCTATTGGAGTTGAAGCTTATGTATGTATGGATCTTCAGGACGTAAATGAGATCATGCATATTTTATGGGTTCGTAAAGCGGTGCAAAATACAAGAGCACTTGTTCTTACTGCAGGATCCCAGCCTACCTTCGGTATTCAGAGCCTGATCCGGGATCCTGAAATCCTGAGACAGCGCTATGGTATGGAAGTTGTGAAACTGCCTTTTACCTCTATTTTTAAATATATGGATGAGATTACAGATGAAGAAGCCAAACCAATTGCGGACAGGCTTATAGCAGGATCTTCTGATACACAGGTAAATACTGACTGGTTTATCAATGATATCAAATATTATCTGGCAGCAAAGAAAATGATGGATATTTATGACTGCAACGCTTTTTCAACAGCATGTCATGAATTGTGTACTACGGAAATTCCGCAGAATCGCAAATTTACTCCATGTATGTGCCACTCGATCATGAAAGATGAAGGAATCCCAAGTGGCTGCGAGGAAGACCTGAACGCACTTATGGCAATGGTGATTATGCAGTATGCTGCAAAGAGGCCTGCATTTATGGGAAATCCAAATCATGAGACAGACGAACTTCTCCGCATTCATCATGCTGTTCCTGCATTATGTATGAATGGTTATGGTACAAAACCGCTGGAGTATAAGCTCTGGGCATTCACCGGTCAGGGATTCGGCGGCAAGCTCCAGGTGGATTTCACAGAGAATGCAGATGACTATGTGACACTCGGCAGATTTAATCCTGCAGGTGACACCATGTGCATTAAGACCGGAGAGGTCATACGGTCTGAATATGCAGCAACCTACTGCAGCCCGTATTATTATATTAAGATGGATGATGCAAGGGAATATATGCATAATCTGGCTGGATTCGGACATCACCAGGTCCTGGTTTTCGGTGATTACAGTAAAATGCTGAAGAAGATAGCGAAAGTGATGAATTTTAATATTCTGGAAGGCTGATATAAGAGGAGAGAGGGAAAAGTGATCTATTTAAATAATGCGGCCACCTCGTATCCAAAACCTTCCTGCGTAAAAGAAGCTTTGCAGGCGTACCTGAACAGTACGCCTGCTTCGCAGTTTCGGGGAAGTGAGCAGATCGGAAGACCCGATACAGAGGAAATATGCAGAAAAAACCTGGGGAAAATCCTTGGTATTAAGGAAACGGGAAGAATCTATTTTTCTTCGGGTGCTACGGAAGCTCTGAATACCATTCTGTGCGGGATGTCAGATCTGCTGGAGGATGGTGAGATATTAGTGACACAGACAGAACATAACAGTGTTCTGCGGCCGATCCTGAATCATAAATGCCTGAAGAAATTTCAGATGGTGACAGTTCCGTGTACTATGGACGGTGAAGTGACGGCGGAAGCTCTGGAAAAGTCTGTAACAGACCGAACGCGGGCGATTATTGTGAATCATTGTTCCAACGTTACGGGAAGAGTTCAGGATATGAACAGGATCGGAGAATTCGCCCGCAGACATCATCTGTTCTTTGCGGCGGATGTATCACAGAGCGCGGGGTGCCTTCCTGTCTGTGCAGATGAATGGGGCGTGGATGCGCTGGCATTTACCGGACATAAGAGCTTAATGGGAATTCCGGGAACCGGAGGGTATTATATCAGTCCTGTGTGGAAAATGAGACCTTTGCAGTATGGCGGAACAGGCAGAAACAGTTCACAGCTTATTTACGAAGAGGGCGATTATGAATATGAGACAGGGACACAGAACCTTCCGGGAATTGCAGCTCTAGGTGCCGCAACCGAATATATACTGGAAACCGGTCTACAGACGATCATGGAACGGGAAGAGCATCTCATGAGGATTCTTTATGAAGGACTTGGCGCTATGAGCGGCATTACGGTATATGGCAGCAGAGAGACCTGCAAAGGACCTGTGATGAGCTTTAATTTCAAAAATTTGTCGCCATCAGATGCCGCTTATATTTTCCAGAATATATATGGAATAACGGTGCGGACCGGTCTTCATTGTTCTCCGCTGATCCATCAGGCAATGGGAACGGAAAAACAGGGTACCGTCAGAATCAGTATATCCTGTTTTACGACGGAAGAAGAGATTATGGAATTTCTGAAGGCGGCAGGTCAGATGGCATGCGCCGGAATCGGAGAGAAAATATGAGAATTACAGGAAAAATGGAATCCAGGGAAAAATGCGCCGAGTCGGGCTGGTTTGCCTGGGATTATCTGACAGATGATGCCATTGACAGAGATTTTATTCTGAGCCTTCGTCCATTAGGCGGATTTGTTTATCTTGATATGTTAAAAGAACCGTTTTTTAAAATAGAGAGCGACTATTATATGATCAAAGGAATCCAGGGAAGAAATTATTTCAGGATTGCTGTTCATGGGAAGCATGAAGAGAAACTCAGAGAAATAGAAGAATATCTGGAACAATATTAACTGATAACAGCTGTGCAACGATGTCAAATATGCGAAACAGCTGATACTGTATATAAATTATAAGGAGAGATGATTTGTGAAAAAAAAGAAAATACAGAAATTCTATTGTTGGTTTCGGGTTTTGATTCAAATCCTGGCTTTCATCCTGATCCCGGGAATGTTTACTTATGTATTCTCTGCATTGGGAATGATTGTTACAGCTGTATTTAAAGGAAAGATAGACTGGGAAACGCTGAAAATTCCTGTATGGATGCTGATTGCCACAGTTCCGGCAACGGTGCTGACCGGTCGTTTCTTTTGCGGTTTTTTCTGTAGTTTTGGAGCTGCTCAGGATTTTTTGTGGTATCTGTCACAGAAAGTTTTTCACATGAATTTTCGAATACAGGGAAAAACAGACCGGATATTGAAAACGGCGAAATACGTTATCCTTCTCTTTTATATCAGCTGTGTCTGGTCAGGCATTCTGAAATTACCTTTTTCAGGACCGTGGACTGTTTTTGGACAGTATACTTCTATTGGAAATTGGCCGGGAATACAACCGGTTCTTTCCATCGGTGGTTTCTTGCTGATTTGCATTTTTATCGGTTCTTTTTTTGTCCAGCGCTGCTTTTGCCGTTATTTATGTCCTGTCGGGGCAGTGTACGGCATGATATCAAAATTTCATTTTCTGAAAATTCGAAAGCCCGGAACGGAATGTGGTTCATGCCATTTATGCAGTACAAAATGCAGTATGGGAATTAATTTAAATGAAACAGATCAGGTTAACACGGGTGCCTGTATTCAATGTCAGCAATGTATTGCGTGCTGCCCAAAAGAAAATGTACAGGCTGATAAAAAATATGCTGTTTTCATCGGAGTTGGAATCACAGCTTTGACAATTTTAATATCTTCAATCGGTATGAAAATGATCATCAAAATGGCAGATCCGCAAAATCTGAGTACTGTACATACGGAAATACAAACTTATCAGGATGGGATTTACACAGGTGAAGGACAGGGTTATCGCGGAAGTATCGGTGTCACAGTAGAGGTTGAAAATGGAGAAATCGTCAAAATTCAGTTGGAGGATTATCTGGATGACAGACAATACATGGACCAGGTGGAAAAACAGTTACTACCGGCTATTATCCAAATTCAAAGTACAGAAATCGATACGGTATCCGGTGCAACTTTCAGCAGTAAGGGCGTTTTGGATGCGGTAAAAAATGCGCTGAATCAAAAGGATGATGAGTCAGAGCAGGAGCAAAAAGAAGAATTCCTGGAAGCCGGGCGTTTCAGAAATCTGAAAGATGGGTTTTATACCGGAAGCGCCGATGCTTTTCGTGGAGATGTAGAAGTTCAGGTAACAGTCGAAAATCAAAAAGTAAAAGATATTGCTATAATATCTTATTGTGATACAGAAGAATACTTTTTCAAGGCAGCTCCTGCAGTAATCGAAGAGATAAAGACAGAGCAAAGTCTGAATGTAGATGCGGTATCCGGGGCTACTTACAGCAGTAACGGGATCATTCAGGCCGTAGCGAATGCCCTTGAGATACCGGAGGACCAGTATGAGCCAAGAGAAGGACGCAATCTTAAAGCAAAGGGAAAACAGCATGGTCATATTGTAAAGCATTACATAAGCAGTCAGGATGAATATGAGGAGAAGGTAAACAAATATAATACCGATGAATAATAAAAGCCTGTCTCCACATGGAAACTGAAAAATAAGTGACGGGTGATTATAAAAGACCATAAATGCAAAACGAAAGGCAGATCCCGATGATCTGCCTTTCGTGATATCAAAAACAATTTTAAGTATTTTATAAAAATGTGTTAGCTTTTCTTATACAGAATCCGAATAGAATTCAGTACGCAGAGCATGGCAACACCTGTGTCTGCAAATACAGCCATCCACATGGAAGCAAAGCCACATAGTCCCAGAATCATGACCATGATTTTTATTACCAGCGCAAAGATGACATTTTGCCAGGAAATACTGCTGGTTGACTTTGCAATGGCAAGTGCCTGTGGGATTGCTTCCATACTGGAAGTCATAAATACCACATCAGCAGCTTCAATCGCCGCATCAGCACCGCTTCCCATGGCTGCACCTACGTCAGCACCTGCAAGAACAGGCGCATCATTGATACCGTCACCGACAAACATAACAGCGCCGTATTTATTACGAATATTGTTCAGTTCTGAAAGTTTATCCTGAGGAAGGAGTCGGGCATGTACTTCATCGATACAGGTTGCCTGTGCTACGGCATCGGCGCTGTCCTGGGCATCTCCGGTGAGCATGATTGTGGCGATTCCCTGTTTCTTGATCTGTGAAACGGCAGATTTGGCATCTTCTTTGACTGTATCGGAAATCACCAGATATCCGATGAACTTTCCGTTTCTGGCAGCCAGAACTTCCGTTCCAAAGTTATTCTTTTCATAACCGTCAAGGGAAATATGGAATTTCTCCATGAATTTCCGGTTGCCGCAGAGGATTTCATCTTCGGATAGGATAGCACGGATACCGTGACCAGAGATTTCTTCTACAGAAGAAGGTCGTATAATCGTAAGATTCTGTTCCTTTGCAGCTGTCACAATACTGTTTCCTATAGGATGAGTAGAAGTCAGTTCACAGCTTGCACACCAGGAAAGAAGCTGCTTTTCGGTTACCTGATTGTCGAAAGGTACTGCTTTTTGAAGGACAAAGTTTCCTTTCGTAATGGTTCCTGTTTTATCCATCACAATAGCATTTACATCTTTCATGGCTTCCAGAGAAACACCGCCTTTAAAAAGAATGCCACGTTTGGAACCGGCGCCAATTCCGGAAAAAAATGCCAGAGGGACACTGAGAACCAGTGCACATGGGCAGCTCATAACCAGAAAGCTGAGTGCTGTATAAACCCAGTAATTCCAGTTTCCGGTAAAGAGTGACGGGATGATTGCGGTGCATGCAGCCAGGACTACAACAAAAGGAGTATAAATTCTCGCAAATTTTGTAATGAAACGGTCAATTTTTGGTTTATTGGCCGCCGCATTTTCCACAGAATCCAGAATTCGGGTAACCATGGATTCTTCCAGGATTTTTTCCACACGGATTTTAAGAAGTCCGGAGGTATTTATACAGCCGGACGTTACTTCGTCACCGTATCCTGCTTTAACAGGAACCGGCTCTCCGGTAATAGGAGAAGTGTCAATGCGGCTTTCTCCTTCAACAATGACTCCGTCCAGAGGTACACGGTCACCGGGGCGAATCAGCAGAATGTCTCCTACATTGGCAGCTTCAGCAGCAATGACTTTGATATCTTCACCTATGACAAGGTTTACCACTTCAGGACGCATGTCAACAGCGTCCATAATCTGACCGCGGCTTTTTTCGACGGCAATATGTTCGAACACTTCTCCGATTCTGTAAAACAGCATGACACCAACGGCTTCAGGGTATTCATGGATGGCAAAAGCACCTAAGGTAGCAATGCTCATGAGGAAATTTTCATCAAAAATCCGTCCCTTGAGCAGATTTTTTACTGCGGTCAGAACAATCTCAGATCGTAAGCGTGGCTGCAACCTGGCGCGTTCTGATAAAATCTGATTTTCTGGAAGAGAAGATCCGTCTTATGAGAATAAAGATCTGCAAAGAACATATGGGAATCATGCTCAAAAAGGGTTTTCCATTAGCACTCCAGTCTATGCTGTTTCCGGTTGCCAATTCCATTGTTCAGGCCAGTGTAAATACAATGGGAACAAACAGCATTGCGGCCTGGGGAATCTGTGATAAGCTGGATTTACTGATCTGGCTGATTGCAGATGCCATGGCGCCTGCGCTTACCACCTACACAGCACAGAATATTGGAGCAGGCAAGTATGAAAGAGTAAAAAAAGGTGCTTTGATCGGTACCGGGTTATCGGTAATTTCAGTAGGCCTCATAAGTGCTGTCCTATACTTTGGATCCGGTATGATCGGTCCCTGGTTTATTGACGCAAAGGATGTTCCGGCACTGATTCCGCTGGTTGTGAAATATATGCAGATGATGGCACCATTCTTTATCTTTTATGCTGTGGCAGAAGCACTTTCAGGAGACTGCTGTGGTCTTGGGGAGACGCTGACGCCGATGATCACCACTTTGCTTACCATCTGTCTTTTCAAGGCTGTCTGTATTTTTGCTGTTTTACCGAAATTTGGTACGATGGAGTGTATTGTGTGGATTTACATTGCTTCCTGGATTCTGGCAGGAATGGCATTTACTGTTTTGTATATTAGAAAGTCCAGGAGGATTTCGGTCATCCGGTGAGACTCTCCCCTTCCATAAAAAACCGGGGGATGGGGATACGAGGCATGCACTTTTTGGTGAAGTACTGCATAAAAACGGCATTTTAAGAACCGAAAAAATAAGTAAAAAATAACCCTGGGGGTAGGTTGTATTCGCACTGTAATCTGTTAAAATATCATTACAGGCAATCGATGATGCCAAAAGCACTTATGAAAGTACATCAGACCTCCATAAAAAATGAATGATGTGCGGGAGAATGAATGGACCCAGTGAATTTCTCCTGAAAGGCAGTTATAGGAGAAACTATGGCTGCCTTTTTTTACCCTTGCGCTTTTAGTACATCGGTTTCGAAATAACTACTGGAAAGCTGGAATGACAATTAATAATGGATAAGGAGAGGAATGGATGAAGGTTAATTTATTTTTATTTGATGATTTTGATACGATGGATGCCTTTGTGCCGGCTGAGGTCTTTGGTAAGCTGCCTGAGTATTTTCATGTGGAATACTGCTCTGTGAAAGGCGATTTTGTGACAAGTCTGCAGGGAGTGAAGGTATGGACAGATTATCTTGATGAGCAGACAGCGGGGGATATTCTGGTTATTCCCGGCGGAAAAGGGGCAAGAAGACTGATCAGGGATGATGAAAACTTATGCAGATTGCTGAAAAAGGCAGCAGATCAGCATTCTTTCTGCGTTATGCTGGGAAGCGGTACATTGCTGATGGCTCAGACCGGGATACTGTACCGCAGAAGAATTTGCGACTGCCCGCTGGACAAAAACTGGAACAGGATGTTTACTGCGGCAATATACAGGACATCAGGAGCCAGGTGGGTGGCTGACGGCAAGAATTATTCAGCATCCAATCCTCTGGCCGGCATGGATATGTGTCTGAGTATTCTTGCGGATCTGACAGACCTGAAGATAGCGGAGACGATGGCGGAGGAGCTGGGATATCAGTGGGATCCGGACGAGGAGGATGGTATTTATCGGTAATCAGGGTGATAAGGAAGTCAACTATGATAAGGCTATTCTCAACCGTATTTCCAGATCTGCAGGACATCTGAAAGCTGTCAGAAGAATGGTGGAGGATGAACGGGACTGCAGCGAAGTCCTGATTCAGCTTGCGGCAGTGAAAGCGGAGCTTACAAATGCAAGTAAAGAAATTCTTAAACGATATATTCAGGATACGATAGACGATGCGGTTGAAAATAAAGAACCGGAAAAAATAAAAGAAATCGATAAGGCTGTGGATTGGTTTTTCTGATGTGCTGTTGTTATTGCTGATATCTGTTAACGGAATAGAAAGATATGACAAATTGGAATATCAGAGTATCCCCGGGGGTGGCTTCTGGTTCCTATTGTCTGATGTTAGAATAAAACAGATAAAACTAACTGAGGAAACAATCAGATTAAAAGGAGGAACAGAAAAATGAAAAAAAGAAGAACAGCACTGCTGCTCACAGGTATGATGCTTATGAGTATGGGAGCATCAGTAACCGTCACAGCAGAGGAAACTTCAAAAGATGAACTTGTAATTGCAGTAGGTGACATGACTGACGGAACTTATGATGCATGCATGGGAAGTACCATGTACGGAACAGACATTTTTTATTCGTCTCTGCTGAAGGTTAACAAAGAAATAGGAATAGATCCTGACCTTGCAAAGGATTATACAGTCAGCGATGATGGGCTTGTTTATACGTTCAACTTACGTGATGATATAAAATTTTCAGATGGAGAACCGGTAACAGCGGAAGACGTTGTTTTTACATTTGAAACGATTAAAGAAACCGGCGGTAGCGTTGATGTTTCCATGATGGATAAGGTGGAAGCATTAGATGATTATACTGTACGGTTTACTTTAAGCAGACCGTTTTCCCCGTTTGTAAGAACGGTAGCACTTCAAGGAATTGTTGCAAAACATGCATATGATGAAAATTATGCTGCAAATCCTGTCAGCAGCGGTCCATTTAAAGTGAAGCAGCTTGACATCGGACAGCAGCTGATTGTGGAACCAAATGAATACTATTATGGCGATAAACCGGAATTCAGTCAGATCACATTCCTGAATATTGATGAAGAAACCGCTCTTTCCTATGCTCAGTCCGGTATGCTTGATGTGGTTAAAATCAATCCGGAATACGCATATGAAGAAGTAGAAGGCATGCATCTGGAAACATACGCAACATCCGACAACAGAGGCTTTGCACTTCCATGCATTCCGGAGACAGAACTTTCAGATGGCAGAATTGTCGGTAATAATGCTACATGTGATCCGGCTGTCAGAAAAGCATTGAATATCGGTATCAGCAGACAGGAAATCATTGACAATGCATTAAATGGCATAGGTACTCCTGCATGGGTTCGTTTCCAGAATCTTCCATGGGCGAATATGGAACCGGGACTGGAAGACGGTCAGGTGGAAGAAGCATGCAAAATTCTGGAAGAAGCAGGCTGGGTGGATGAGGATGGCGATGGTGTTCGCGAAAAAGACGGTGTAAAATGTGCGATCACTATTACCGGCCGTACAGACGACCTTCAGAGATATAATCTTGCAGTTGCGCTTGCTGAAAATGCAAAACCGCTTGGGATTGATATTACTGCGGAGGCAGCAGACTGGACAACATGTAAAGAAGAAGGAAGACTGAAACCGACATGTATCGGTACCGGAGATTATAGTTTTTATGATGTATACAGTGCTTTCTCATCTGATTTTGCAGATCCGGAGCTTGTCAGCCTGAGTAATTCGCCGATGTACACGAATGAAAAAGTAGATGAATATCTGAATAAGGCTATGGCGGCACTGACAGAGGAAGAAGCTATCGAAAATCTGATGCTTGCACAGTACGATGGTGAGACGGGAGTAAATGTTGATCTTCCTTATATCTGGCTGGTGAATATTGACCATACATACTTTGTAAGAGACGGTCTGGATGTTGGTGACCAGATGGTTCATCCTCACGGTCATGGACTTCCGATTATCCAGAACATGAATGAATGGACTTTTACAGAAGAATAACAGGGGAATAAACAGATGAACACTCTGAAATATTTGGGAAGTACACTGATTCGTATGCTGCTTCTTCTTTTTGGCGTATCAATCGTCTGCTTCTTTCTGATCATATCTTCACCGATCGATCCGGTTGACGCATATGTAGGGTCGGAATCCAATATTTCACAGGAACAGAAAGATGTTATCGCTGAACACTGGGGGCTGAATGATCCCCCGGTTCAGCGATATATTACATGGATGAAAAATCTGCTCCATGGTGATATGGGAGACTCTATAGCATTTAAAAAGCCTGTTGTACAGGTGCTGAAAGAGCGTTTCGTGACGTCTCTTGTTCTGATGATAACGGCATGGGTTATTTCCGGTATCCTGGGCTTTATTCTGGGAATCCTGTCAGGAGTATTCTCAGGGAGTGTTATGGACCGTATTATTAAAACTTTTTGTTTTATCTTATCGTCAACTCCTGCTTTCTGGATCGGCCTGCTGCTTCTGATCGTATTTTCTGTCAATCTTGGGTGGTTTCCGGTTGGATTTGCAGTTCCGGTAGGCAAGGCGGCGGAAGATGTAACTCTTCTGGACCGGATCTATCATTTAATACTTCCGGCATTTACGCTTAGCATTACCGGCGTGTCCAATATTGCTCTGCATACAAGACAGAAAATTATAGATGTTATGAAAAGTGAATATGTACTCTTTGCAACGGCAAGGGGAGAAACTACATGGCAGGTAATTAAAAGACACGGGCTTCGCAATATAGCGATTCCGGCAATTACACTGCAGTTTGCTTCTTTTAGTGAATTGTTCGGGGGAAGCGTACTTGCAGAGCAGGTTTTTTCTTATCCCGGACTGGGAAACGCGGCAACAACGGCTGGCCTAAAGAGTGATGTTCCGCTGCTTCTTGGTGTGGCACTTTTTTCCGTATTGTTTGTTTTTGCAGGAAATTTCATTGCAAATCTGCTTTATGGCATATTGAATCCTGAGATACGGGAGGGCAGTGAAAAATGAAAAAAATGAACAGACGAACAAAAACAGTAATGCTGGTAATTATCATTGCAGGTATTCTGCTTGCAATTTCTGCCGCAGGATTATTGATGAATCCTGCGCTGTATGAACCGAATTATGCGGCAAAGAAACTTCCTCCTTGTGCGGCTCACTGGTTCGGTACGGACTACCTGGGAAGAGATATGTTCTGCAGGACGATCAAAGGGCTTTCAAACAGTATTATGCTTGGAACAATGGCGGCTGTTTTCAGTGCATTTATGGCATTGTTTCTTGGAATCGTATCGGCGTCTGTGGGCGGGCGTGCTGACAAAATTATATCGTATTTTGTGGATCTTGTAATGGGAGTTCCGCATATGGTATTGCTGATGCTGATTTCCTTTTCTTTGGGAAAAGGATTGAAAGGCGTTGTTATTGGTGTGGCACTGACACACTGGCCAAACCTTACCAGGGTTATACGGGGGGAAGTTCTTCAGGTAAAGAATATGCAATATGTAAAAGCGTCCAAAAAGTTTGGAAAAAGTAATTTCCAGATAGCTTGTCATCATATCATTCCGCATGTTATGCCCCAGTTTCTTGTAGGTCTTCTGCTGCTGTTCCCGCATGCGATCCTTCATGAAGCAGGAGTAACGTTCCTTGGCTTTGGGCTCAGTGTGGATACACCGGCTATCGGTATTATTCTGTCTGAGTCATTGAAGCATATCTCAACAGGAATGTGGTGGCTTGTATTCTTTCCGGGTATCATGCTCGTTGCGGTAGTAATGCTGTTTGACAAACTCGGCGATAATGTGAAATTGCTGATAGATCCGTCCAGTGCGCAGGAATAGGAGAGAGAGATGGAACAGAAAAAAAATATATTAAGTGTAAAAAATCTTTCCGTATCTTTCAAAATGTACGATAAAGGTCTGGAACAGAAAGATTTAAAGGTAATCAGTAATTTAAATATCAGTGTACAGGAAGGTGAGATACTTGCAATTGCAGGGTCATCAGGTTCAGGAAAGAGCCTGTTTGCAAGTGCCATTCTTGGTATTTTACCGAACAATGCATCTGTTGACGGAATAATGACATATTGCGGAATGGAACTGACGGAAGAACTGCAGAAGAAACTTCGCGGAAAGGAAATTGCACTGGTTCCGCAGTCGGTGGCTTATCTGGATCCTTTGATGCATGTCGGAAGTCAGGTGGTTGGTGTAAGAGGAACTCTGGAAAAAATGAAGACAGTTTTTAAACGATATGAGCTGTCAAAAGAGGTGGAGACGATGTATCCGTTTCAGCTTTCCGGAGGAATGGCCCGAAGAATTTTACTTTCAACGGCAGTGATCGGAGATGCAAGACTGATTGTAGCAGACGAGCCGACACCGGGATTAAGCAAAGAAATGGCAAAGGATGCCATGGGACATTTGCGTACTCTTGCTGATGAAGGACGTGGTATCATTCTGATTACACATGATATTGACCTTGCCTTTGAATATGCTGACAGAGTTGCGGTTTTTTACGCGGGAACAACCGTTGAGACAGCACCGGTTGAAGATTTTCGCAATGGACCGGAGTCTTTGAGACATCCGTATTCAAAAGCTCTTTGGGAAGCTCTTCCTCAAAATGGTTTTAAACCGATTCCGGGGACACAGCCTTATGCGGGGTCTCTGCCGGAGGGCTGTTTATTCTGGCCGCGCTGTCCTGTGCGGACAGAGGCATGTATGAAAGGTGAAATACCGTCACGCAGCTTGCGGGGAGGGGAGGTATGTTGCATTCATGCTACTTGAAGCGAAAAATATCACATTTTCTTATACGAAAAAGAAGAAGATTCTGGATAATATTTCTCTCGGAATTGAAAAGGGGGAGAGAGTAGCCCTTGTTGGTCCTTCCGGATGCGGAAAAAGTACACTTTCGCAAATTCTGGCAGGTTATATGAAACCGGATAAAGGTGAAGTCTATTTTGACGGTAAATTGCTTCCTGAAAAAGGGTACTGTCCGGTTCAGCTGATATATCAGCATCCGGAAAAAGCGATTAATCCAAGATGGAAGCTTGGACGAACGCTTACAGAAGCGTGGGAACCGGACCAGGAATTGCTGGATGATATGGGGATTGAGAAGGAGTGGCTTACCCGCTACCCGATTGAATTATCCGGAGGGGAAATGCAGCGGTTCTGTATCGCCAGAGCCATGGGACCTGATACAAAATTTGTAATTGCGGATGAAATGACAACGATGCTGGATGTGATTACTCAGGCACAAATCTGGGAGTTGCTGCTTCATATCGTTGACAAAAGAAATCTGGGCATGCTTGTGGTCACGCATAATCCTTTGCTTGCTGAGCGAATTTGTACCAGAGTGATAGAATTTGATAAGATGTGAAGAGATAAAGAGATGTAATATAACAGCTGCTTCATCAGCAAAACGTCTGACAGCTCTGAGTTTTTGCAAAAGAAAACATAATTTAACCTAGATTATTCACGGCACAGCCGTGAAAGTGGCTGAAAGCCGCATAGCTACTGTATTTTAACTGAATATTGTTTTTCACCTATCAAGTGAATGAAAAAAGAGCATCCATTTGTGGTAAAATGAAGGTGTCTAATCTAAAA
>JALEHU010000058.1 GCA_022770365.1 Blautia sp.
GGGTTCCATCTTCTTGTCTGATGTCCGAAATGAACACCTGCTTCCAAAAGCTGTTTCATTGAAATAACGCTCATGATTTTTTCTCCTTTTTTGGTTAGATTCTTCCGTACAGATCATTTTCTGTCAGGACCCGCCATCACACCGCAGGGCACCATCCTTTCGGAATCTCTGTACGTGTATTTTCCCGCATCAAAAAGCGACAGCATATTATTTGCTTCATGTGGCTTTTCCTGCGAGGCAGACGATTTTCGTCTGACTTTGCAACTTCTGAATTATAGCATACGAAAACCCTCCGTGTAAAGAGGGTTTTCCAAAAAATTCTTCATTTTTCACGAATATTATTGCGAGATAATTCTGCTTATTTCTCATGTGCTTTAAGTGCTGCGATTTCTTCCTTTGTCAAGAGGCGGCAGCAGCCTCTTTGCAGGTCTTTCGGAAGCTGCAGCGGACCCATGGATATTCTTCTGAGATAAAGGACTTTTTTGCCGACTGCTTCCATCATGCGCTTCACCTGGTGGAATTTTCCCTCACAAATGGTAAGATAAATCTCACTATAGGGAACCGCCTCATCCAATCTGACAGGCACATCCACCTGTTCCTGCGGCGGGATATTTTTCTCTCCGGAAATATTTTCCACTGCACAGATGATTTCCATCCTTGCAGGCAGTGTCCGTTTCTCTTCTCCGATATCCACACCCTCTTCCATGGCGCAGACATCTTCCTGCGTCACAATTCCGGATACAACAGCATAATACGTTTTCTCCACATGTTTTACGGGTGAAAGCAGCTCATGCGCCAGCGCACCGTCATTGGTGATCAGAAGCAGCCCCTCAGTATCTTTATCCAGACGGCCGACCGGAAAAAGTCCTTTTCGTGAAGACGGTACATATTCCATAACTGTTTTATCACGGGTATCTTCTGTCGCAGTGACACAGCCCGCCGGCTTATGAAGAATATAATATTCGAATTCCGGTGCCATACAGACAATATCCCCGGCGAGTACCACTTCATCCTGCGGCTGTACTTTCTGTTCAGGACGTTTTACAGTTACGCCGTTCACCTGTACCTGCCCCTTCTGCATGAATTTTTTCACTTCACTTCTTGTACCGGCTCCGGCATCTGCCAGAAATTTATCAAGTCTCACTGTTTTTGCCATCGTTCATCAGCCTCTCTTCCAGAATGAATTTCGGTGCCTTATCCCTGATCAGATAGCCTCCGTTATCATACTGCAGCTGTTCATCATCTGTGCTGAATGTCACATCCAGATTGGTAACGTAATCCAGCCAGCAGCACCGTAATAACGATGGAACCAGAGCCTTTTTTATTTCAGCCAGTTCTGTTTCATCCGTATATTCCACAGAAACCTCATCGTTCTCATACTTGCTTCCACTCTTCCAGTAATCCACAGCCACACCTTTGATATCAAGTTCCTCTATGGATAAAGGATACCCTGTTTCTTTCAGAATTGCAACTGTCTTTTTGAAAGTCGGCATCACCTTGATATTGCCGTAATAAAAGTAATACGCGAATCCATCTGCTTCTGTTTTTTCATAGTATTCCGGCTTATGGGGAATGTTAAACTGAAAACTCAGCTCTGCACATGGCTCACCTATCATTTCTTCCGGCGTGGCGGCTGCAAGATCTTCCCTGACTGCTTCGAGAAGCTGTTCCTTCTTTTTCGGATCCTCCTGAAACAGACGGTAGTTCATGTTGTCATAAAAGCTGCCGTCAATATTTTCCAGATATTTATTCTCAATCTCCAGGAAAGAAAATCTGTTTTCTTTAAAATTTTCTCCTCCATATAATCCTTTCAGCAATTGGGAAAATTCAACCGGGCTCACAGAATATCTTCTGTAAATCTCCTCGCCTGACCTGAGTGTATATTTAACAGGCATAGTATATCTCCAGCCTTCTTCATCCAGCATACTGTCTGCTGATGAGGAAAGCCCTTCCTGCGCTCTTCTGGAATTGGAGGAGACAATTTTCTCCAGCGCTGCATACGTATCCTCGTTTATACCCTGATCATCCGTGATTGAAACAGCTTCATCCGTCCATGATGTATTTGTCTCATAGCTTCCGTCTTCATTTTTGTATATATAACCTGCAGAATCATACATAGCACTGGTAAAATCAATATGTAATGATGCAATTTTCTCACGTTCCGGAAGATAGGAATCATAATGGGTAAGATCCGTCTTGTAGCAGACAGCACATACAGCCACAAGGATTCCGGCAAGCACCAGATGATGCTTCTTTGCCAGAAATTTGCGGAAATCTATCTGATATACAATCTCCACACATCCATGTGCAATCAGCGTTCCCAGAATCAGGCCAAAGATCCACCAGATAAACCGTGAATCCCGTTCCGGAAGAAAATAAAAAATCAGTCCTACCCCAAGGCCGCAGGGAATCACTACCAGAAATTTCAGGATCACGCCGATCCAGTCATAGATCATTGGTTTTCCGGAGCTTTCCGAAGGGCGTCTGATATATGCCATATAGGCCAGGATACCCAGTACTGCAGTTACCGCCAGCACAATTAGAAGCATATCCCCAAAATCATTTTCCCCATACTTTACAATAAATGCATTTCCAAACAAAACCGGCGATCCATATTCCTTCAGGAATTTTTCAAAACCACAGGCAGCATTGCTGTAAAAAGTCCCGTAAAACTCCATCCTGTAATAACCGATCAGATTCCCCAGCGTCACACTATAGAGAATAACACCTGCCAGACACAACCCGCCCATCAGTATATTTCCTGTCACGCAGATAACCAGTACCACAGTAAAGTAGAGCATCAAATACAAAATCAGATGCATTGCCAGCATTTCCAGTGACAGTCCCATGATTTTCAGGCTGAAGCAGCCGCGCATGGCACCAATACAGATTGCGAGAAATTCCATAACTGCGTAAGGGATCAGGTAATACAGAATTCCCATAAACGTACGGTGCCAGAATATTTTTAATCTTTTTACAGGAAGGCTGTGATAAAAGTCTGTTTTTCTGGAAGAATATAAATACCAGAAATGGCTGATTCCATTCAGAAGCGCTGCAATTGATGTTACCACAAAACCAGAGCTCATCAGTCCGTTTCTCCAGAGTTCTTCATATAATTTCCGGATCTGCTCCATGGTGACTGTCTCATAAGCAAACCAGTTGCCCAGCATCAAAAGCACCATCACCGGAAACGCAAGCATGTATCCCAGTGTGAGCAGAACCGGTATCCATAACTGTCCCTTGGATGTTGTTTTCATGTAGTCAGACGAGTAAATTTTTGATTTCATATCCTGCAACCTCCGTTTCACTGATAAATATTTCCTCCAGAGAAAGAGGAAGCACTTCACAAAACAGCGGATCCTTGGACTGGATCCGATTCATGATCTCCATTCTCGTTCCTCTTGCTGTAATCATAAGAAGGGAACCCTGATGCTGGATATTCAGCACTTCCAGCTCCTTCTCCAGTTCTTTTTCCTTTGTCTTGTCCGACAGAACGCACTGAACCTTGTGAATGTGGAATTTCATTTCCTCCAGATCTCTGGAAAGAAGAATTCCTCCCTGATGAAGCAGTCCCACATGGTCACAGATATCTTCCAGTTCCCGCAGATTATGAGAAGCAATCACAGGCGTAAATTCCCTGTTCATGATCTCCATCGCGAAAATGCTCTTCACAGCCTGCCGCATCACCGGGTCCAGACCGTCAAAGGTCTCATCACATAACAAATACTTTGTTCCGGCACTGATTCCCAGAATGACGAGAAGCTGTTTCTTCATTCCTTTGGAAAAGGTATTGATCTTTCTCCTGCGGTCCAGATGAAACTCATCCATCATCTTACAAAATCTGTTCATATCAAATTTTGAATAATAATTCCGGTAAAATCTGGCCATTTCATCGGGAGTGAAATTCGGCGGGAAATAACTGTCATCTGAGATATAAAACAGTTTTTCCTTTGCCTCTTCATTTTCATATACAGAAGTTCCGTCTATGGTAATATCACCCTCATCCGGTTTTATGATCCCGGCTGCCATCCTCAGAAGAGTACTTTTTCCTGCACCGTTGCTCCCGACCAGGCCAAATACTTCTCTCTCGCCGATATCCAGCGAAACACAGTTCACAGCCCTGATATCACCAAAGGTTTTGCTGCATTCTTTCACATCGATCATTTTCTCCCCTCCTTACAAATGCTGCTTACGATATACAGCAGCTCTTCCTCCTCCATACCCATATCAAGACCCTTATTTACTACCTCTTTCATTTCCTTGACAAATTCTTCTTTGTTCTTTTTTTTGATTTTTTCCGTATCTGCTACAAAATTACCCTTGCCCTTCACCGGATAGATCAGTCCTTCCTGCTCCAATACCATATAAGCCCGGTGAATGGTATTGGGATTGATGGAAAGATCCATTGCCAGTTGTCTCACCGAAGGCATCCTGTCTCCCGGCTTTAGAATTCCCCGCAGGATCAGTGTACGAAACTTCTCTGTCACCTGCTCATACAGCGGCCTTCGATCCTGATAATCCAAAATAATCATATGACACTCCTTTTAGTGTATATAGTGTATATAGTGTATTAATTGTTTTAATACACTTATGTTACCATACTTCATTTTATTCTTCAAGATGCTCAATTATTAAAAATATCTAAACTGATGCCACTCGCTGGTAATTTCATCGGAAGTAAAAACATTTCCCATTATCTTCCAAGCACGATCCTGTAACATAAAAATCCCTCTGCATCCGGATTGATTTGCTTCCGTCTGCAGAGGGATCTCGTTTCTGTTCTCTTTATTCAATTCCGACTACTTCGTATCCGGCATCTATCACGGCTTTTTTCAGTGCCTGAACATCTGCATCCCCGGTAATATAGGCAGCCTTATCTTCCAGATTGACATCTGCAGTCACTCCGTCGAAAGCCTCAAGCGCTTTCTTTACAGCAGCCTGGCAATGCGGGCACATCATTCCGTTGATCTTCATTGTAATCATGTTCGTTACCTCCTGATTTTCTTTTTCTATCATATCATTGCTTTGAAGCACAGCTTCCTGAACAAAAGATTTCTCCGTCTCCCCGGACTCTCCGGATACTTCTGAAACCCGAAAACGTTTCAGACGAAGTGCATTCGTCACGACAAAAATACTGCTCATACTCATCGCAGCTGCGCCGATCATCGGATTCAGTTTCAGCCCGAAAGCATGGTAAAATAAGCCTGCAGCCACAGGAATTCCCAGGCTGTTATAGAAAAATGCCCAGAACAGATTCTGCTTGATATTGCGGATTACCGCCTTGCTGAGCCTGATGGCAGTAACCGCATCCAGAAGATCATTCTTCATAAGTACAATATCCGCACTTTCAATTGCGACATCTGTTCCTGCGCCGATCGCCATACCCACATCTGCTCTTGCAAGTGCCGGTGCATCATTGATCCCGTCACCAACCATGGCAACTGTCTTTCCCTGTTCCTGAAGTCTGGCAATTTCCCGTTCTTTGTCCTGCGGCAGGACTTCTGCAATTACGGTATCAATATCAAGCTGTTTTCGGATGGCCTGTGCCGTGCGCTTATTATCACCGGTGAGCATGACCACTTCAATACCCTGTTCTTTCAGTTGACGTACAGCTTCCCTGCTTGTGGGCTTCACCACATCTGACACAGAGAGAATTCCAAGAATCCCCTGATCACTTCCGAAAAGCATTGGCGTCTTTCCTTCATCCGCAAGATCATTCAGCCGGCTGTCCAGAGACATAAGGGAGATTCCCTGTTCTTCCATCATACGCCTGTTTCCTGCATAATACCAGGTACCGTCTATTTTCCCTTTGATACCCTGGCCTGGTATCGAAACAAAGTCTGTCACAGCCGCTGGTACGATTTTCTGTTTTCTGGTAAATTCCAGTATCGCTTCCGCCAGCGGATGTTCACTTTTTGCCTCCAGACCTGCAGCAATTTCAAGGAATTTTCTCTGGGAAAGTATGGTTTCCACATCTGTGACGACAGGCTTTCCTTCTGTAAGCGTACCTGTTTTATCAAGAACCACGCTCTGAATATGATGCGCTGTCTCCAGCGCCTCTCCGGATTTAATCAGAATGCCGTTTTCCGCACCTTTTCCCGTTCCAACCATGATGGCCACAGGTGTTGCAAGACCAAGTGCGCATGGACAGGAAATCACAAGTACACTGATTGCGCAGGAAAGCGCAAATTCAAAAGATGCCCCGGTGGCAAGCCAGGCAATGGCTGTTATCAATGCAATGGTAATTACAACAGGTACAAACACACCTGCAATTTTGTCCGCGGTTTTGGCAATGGGGGCCTTGCTGGAGCTGGCCTCCTCCACAAGACGGATGATCTGAGAAAAAGTTGTATCATCTCCCACTCTGGTTGCCTTAAACCTGATGAATCCGGTTTTATTCATAGTTGCTGCAATCACCGTATCATTGACCTGTTTGTGTACCGGAATACTCTCTCCGGTAATCGCGGCTTCATCTATGCTTGTGTTTCCTTCAATGATAAAACCATCTACAGGAATGCTGCTGCCCGGGCGGACAATTACGATATCGCCTGCCTGAACCTGCCGGGCAGGTATTTCTATCTCCCTGCCGCTGCGCTCTACAACCGCTGTCTTCGGAGAAAGATCCAGAAGCTTTGTGAGAGCTTCACTTGTCTTTCCTTTGGAACGTGCTTCCAGATATTTCCCCACTGTGATCAGCGCCAGGATCATTGCCGCTGATTCAAAATAGAGATCATGATAATATCGATGAACCAGTTCCATATCACCATGTCCAAGTCCATAACTCATGCGGTAAATCGCAAATATACCATAAACCAAAGATGCACATGAGCCAATGGCGATAAGACTGTCCATATTCGGTGCCAGGTGAAACAATGTCTGAAAGCCTTTGCTGTAATACTTGCGATTTACATAGATAATCGGCAGGCACAAAAGAAACTGGGTAAATGCAAAGCTCACTGCATTCTCAACTCCATCCAGAAAAGAAGGAAGCGGCAGTCCTGCCATATGTCCCATGGAAACGTACATCAATGGAATCAGAAAAACAAAGGATATGATCAGGCGTATCCTCATGTTCTTCTGTTCCTTCTCTGCCGGATTCTCTGATGCTGCCGTGCGTACCGCCTGCTGTACATTTGCAGAAAAATTCCCCAGGCTGTGATCTGCACCATATCCAGCCTTCACAACCGCATCTATAATCTGTTTATCACTCAGTATCTGTTCATCATATTCCACCTGCATACTGTTCGTCAGAAGGTTGACACTGACATTACGCACACCATTCAGTTTTGATACACATTTCTCCACCCTGGAAGAACATGCGGAACAGGTCATTCCTGTGACATCATATTTTTCTTTCATTTTTATAAACTCCCGTAAATTCCTTTTTCAAATATCTCATAATCAGGCAAACCGGCAGGTTCTTTCATTTCATAATTTTACCAAGCATGGAAATCAGCTCATCTATCTTCTCTTCTTTTTCCTGCTGTGTTTCTGCATGGGAAACACAGCATTTCAGATGGGCTGTTAGAATCTCCTTATTCACTTTGTTCAAAATTGCTTCCGTAGCCATAAGCTGCTGGGAAATATCAATGCAGTATCTGTCTTCTTCCACCATTCGAAGAATTCCATCGATCTGCCCTCTTGCTGTTTTTAATAATCTGGTGACTTTCTGCTGGTCTGCTTTCATATCTTTCCTTTCAACTGTTAGAATTCTATAGATTAAAATGTTCGATTCATTGCCTTTAGGACAAATGTATCAGAGTAACTCTTTCCATCTTCTATCACCCCACTGGGGTGTGGTATTATCATAACAAAAAGAAACTGCTTTGTCAAGCATCCAAAGCAGTTTCCAAAAATTGTAATCTGATTATGTTACTGTCCTTTCTGAGCAAAGAATAATTCACTTTATTTATCAGACACACCGGATATTTCTTTCTTTTCCTATTCTGCTGAAATATTTGGCTCCTGCAAGCAATGCAGCCAGCAGCAGGAAATCAATCACTGTCAGCACACCTACTGCGGACGATTGAAGCAGCCATAGCCCAAACTCTGAATAAACCAATGACCAAATGTTGGCACCAATATGAAGAAGTACAGATGCATAAAGACTTCCCGTCATTTCCATAAAATATGCAAACAGACATCCAAGAAGGGACGCATACAAAAACTGAACAATGTTTCCGTGATAAATACCAAACAACAGCCCGGAAAGCACAACAGCATACGGCATCTTCAGGTAATCACGCATCCGGGCGTAAACCATCCACCGGAATACCGTTTCTTCTGCGACCGGAGCTACAATCCCCATCCAGTAGATCATCTCCATCAGGCTCTTACCCTCTGTAACCAGAGTCATCGTATCCTCATATGTGGAAGACTGCAGAAATACCTGAACGATCGATACGAGCATATTGCCAAACTGTGCCATTGCAGCTCCCATAACGAGCAGAAGCAGATAATCTCTGATTCTTCCATGAGCAGCAGACGGTTTAACAAGTCCGCCTACAATTCTGCATAATCTGTCTTTTCTATAAAAATAGAGTAATGGCAGCATCGTCAGCAGACCTGCCACGCCCGTCAGAAGCATGGCACTTTTGTAATAGGTATCCAGACCTTTCCCATGCTGCTGTATCAAAGCCAGAGCAATTCCCCCTACAATCTGACCTGTTACGAATGAAATCAGAACAGGATACAAAACCCTCCACAACTGTGAAAAAAAGTTCTGTCTGCGCAGAGGGCTCAGTCGAAAAAACGAAGCAGTTCTTCTGCGGAATCAACAATTCTAAGTGGCTTCGCTGCTTCCAGTTCCTCCATTGTCCCGTATCCGTAAGAAACCGCCACGCACTGTACTCCTGCTTCTCTTGCACCAAATACATCGTGCTCTTTATCTCCGACCATCAGAACCTGATCACGATGTTCAGCAAGTCGGAGACGTTTCAGGGTTTCCTCGATGACCTGCACCTTCCGGGTTCTGCTCCCATTCATCTCACTTCCGACAATGACATCAAAATATCCTGCCAGATCAAAATAATCCAGTACCTGATTCACGAAATTTTCCGGTTTGGAGGATGCAACGGCCAGGCGATATCCTTTTCTCCGAAGCACTTCAAGAAGTTCGCGGATACCCGGATACACATCGTTTTCAAAAATTCCGGTTACCGTATATCGTTCGCGATAAAAAGCAACCGCCCGTCTTGCTGTCTCTTCATCCACTTCCGTATATTTCATAAACTGTTCCAGCAGCGGCGGACCCACAAAGACTCTGAGCTTTTCCAGATCCGGCTCCGGTTTTCCGATTTTTTCCAGCGCATATTGAACAGATTTTGTGATTCCCTCTCCGGACTCCGTAAGAGTTCCGTCTAAATCAAACATGATTGCTTTATACATAATTCCTCCGGTATTCTTATTTGATCTCTCATTGTATCTCGTTTATCCGCATATTATAACACGCTTTTTTCATTCAGTCTATGCCCAAATCCTTTGTGGAAGCATCTGTCTTCTCTTAGATGCTTTGCAGAAATATCTGATTTAATCCGGATGTCACGGTTCAAGCTTACGGCAGAACACCCGGATTTCAGTTCCTTCCTCATGCGCCGCGATCAATTCCACACAGCTGTCCTTCTGTACTTCATTCACATCCAGTACAAGAGAGCTTCCCTCCCAATGCCATAAACTCTCTTCCTCATTGATCCTGACTGATAAAACAGATACCGGGCTGTCTGACAGAATCAAAAAAAACGGGGACTTACCGGAGTCTGAAACGATTTCCTTATGATAATAAATTTCCAGTTCCTTTTGAGATATTTCATCATCTGTTTTCTTTTGATAAAAGAATAATTCCGGAACCGGTGACGGCTCAGGATTTGGAGTCAATGTAACTGTTGGTACCGGTGACGGCGATACTGTATCGCCTGATGCAGACTTTTCTTCGCTGATATCAGCGGTGCTGCCGGAAGACCATTTTGTTTCATGACTGCTGACCTGACTGCTTTGCTTTTTGTTTTTCTGTTCAGTATACTCACTGAATACAGCTTCATTCTTCCCTGAGTTCTGACCGGATACAGGTGCATTCTGCCCGGTACTTTGACTTGAGACTGGTACGTTCTCACTGGAAGACGATGCATTCTGCCCGGTAGTCTGGCTGAAAACCGGTGCAGTCTGTACGCTATTCTCGCTGGAAGCTGGTGCAGTCTGTCCAGTGTTTTGACTGGAATCAGTCATATTCTGACCATCACTCCCACTGACTGCAGAGCTATTTTGCCCCGATCCTGTCGTATTCGAAGTATTACTGTCTGAGGATGCTCCAACTCCGGATGATATTTCGTCATTTTCCTGAATAGAACCACTGTCTGACGAACTCCCGCTATTCTCCTCAAAACTTCCTGTACCTGGAAAATCACTCTGTTCACCAACACCGATTTCAATATCAAAACCTCCCATTTCCATTCCTGCTGCCGGAAACACCCGGGAAAATAATATGAGTATTACAAATACCGCTAATACCTTCTCAAGAACTTTTCTCATTCCGTCTTTCCTCCCACTTCTTCAGTGTCTCAATTTCCATCGGCTCCATTGTACCTTTTCGCCACTGGCTTCGATACCTTTCCCACAGGCGAATGCTTTCCTCCTGCAGTCCGTTTCTGCACAAAAACAGTCCATACTGCCCATATGCCTCTCCATAATCTTCGTCATACAGAATAAGCTGCTCATAATAAATTGCCGCATGCTCCTCTTCGCCCTGAATTTCGCCATTTAAAGCCAGCATAAGAAGCAGTTTCCGCTGGGATTCTGTTTCCGGATAATCTTTTAAAAGTAACTGTAATTCTATCTCTGTCTCACTGCAGATTTTTTTCCTGTCCATAAAACTGTTATTCAAAAAAGCATCTGTGTAATATTTTCTTGTAACTTCCGTTAATCTCTTTTCCAGCAATGGTCTTTCTGACTGTTTCGAAAACCGGAAGATACCAATAAGAATCACACTGAGCATCATCATAAGAAGAAAAAGCCCTTTTCTCACAGATATATGGATATCTTTTCCCAGAGCAGTCTGAATTTCGTTTTGAACTGTTCTCATGTCAGGATATCGAAGCTTTTCATCTCTCCTGCAGCATTTCCGGAGCAAAAAACCGAATCGGAAATTTCCAAGAATATATCGTGTTTTGTTTTTACCACACAGTGCAGCCATAGTCTTCCCAAGCGCATAGACATCGCTGGCTGCGGTCATTCTCCCTTCACGCTGTTCGGGTGCTGCATACCCCGGCGTACCAAGACAGATTCTCTGTTTCTCACGGTATCCAAACACCGCACTTCCCAGATCCACCAGATACAGTCTCCCGTTCTCTGTCAGCATCACATTCTCAGGCTTCAGATCACCATAATAAACAGCCGGTTTCTGTGTATGAAAGTATATCATCACTTCTGTGATCTCCAGGCTGATTTTCATTATTTCTTCCAGTGAAAATATCCGTCCTTCATCCAGCCACTGCCTCAGGGATTTCCCTCGGATATATTCCATCACAAGATAGCAGAACTCTCCCTGTTCCGCATAATCGGTCATCTTCGGCAAAACCGGATGCTCCAGGAGCCTCATTAGTTTTGCTTCTTTTTTTCGTTCCATGGGCAGCTCTTTCACTGCCCATAATGTACCCAGATCCATATCCCGGGCAAGATATAAGCTTCCCTCACCGCCCTGTCCGATCTGCTCAATAATACAGTAGCGGCCCTTTAAAATAATACCAATCAGATCGATACCACTCACTCCATTTCTCAAAACGGAAATATCCGCTCACGCAGACATCACTATCATTTATATCATGTTTTTTCATGCAAGCATGAAACACATGACCTTTTGACCCTTGTATCATTTATATACGGAAATTAATTTGTGAAAAGTGTAAGACAAATCAGTAACAATAGATATTGCAATGAGAAAATATCTGCTGACAGGAAAAAAGCAGATATCAGAAATATGGTATAATTATAGCACATTCCGTTCCGGATTTCCATGGTTATTTTGTAAACTTTTTAACAGCAAAGCCGGGGTCATGCTTTATTCTGACCCCGGCTTTTCAGATTCATTTGAAGACGATATTTGTTACATTCTGTCAGGAGCGGAAAAACCAAGAAGATCAATACTTGTTTCCAGCACCTCTCTGGTAAGCTTCAGAAGCTGGATAAAGGATTCCTTCTGAGCCTGGTTTGCCTCACTGAGAATCTTTGTCTCATGATAAAAGCTGTTAAACGCATTGGATACTTCGTAAATATAGGCACAGATCTTATGCGGCGCTTTTTCCTCAAATGCGCTCTCAACCGTAGCCCCAAAACCGGTAAGCTGAAGCATGAGGTTCTTCTCACTTTCATTCACAGCCGGAAGAATTCTGCCTGCATCCGCATCGCCGCCTTCTTCCACGAAACGGTTCAGAATGGATTTGATTCTGACAATGGTATAAAGAATATACGGACCTGTATTTCCTTCAAAAGAAGTAAAGCGGTCTACATCAAATATATAATCCTTGGTAGCCTGGTTGGACAGATCACCATATTTGATTGCAGAAAGTCCCACGATCTTTGCCGTCTCGTCTGCATCCTTATCCTTAACACTCCGGTTTTCAACAATCTTGCGGTACATTTCCTCGTCGATATCGGCAATGAGATTCTCCAGACGCATAACACCGCCTTCTCTTGTCTTAAACGGTTTGCCATCTTTGCCGTTCATGGTTCCAAATCCAAGGAAAGACAACTTTGTCTCATCTTTTACAAGACCGGTCTTGCGTGCGCAGCGGAATACCTGAATAAAATGAAGTTCCTGTCGTTTATCTACAACGTAGAGAATTTCATCCGGATCAAATAATTTCACACGCTCCACGATCGTAGCAAGGTCTGTCGTTGTATAAAGCGATGCCCCGTCTGATTTGAGAAGCATACACGGTGGAATTTCCTTGGTGTCGCTTTCCTCCTTAACATCCACCACGAGAGCACCCTGATCTTCATAGGCAAATCCCTGCTCTTTCATCTTCTCTACCATATCCGGAATGTATGGCTGGGCATCGGATTCTTTTTTCCACAGATCAAAAGATACATTCAGATTGTCATAATTTCTCTTTAAATCTGTTACAGAAACATTCATAATATGATTCCAGAGAGCCATATATCCCGGTTTGCCCTGCTGAAGAAGATGGGTAGCTTCCAGAGCTTCATTGCGGTATTCCTCGTCTGTTTTGGATTTCCCGCTGGCACATGGATAAATCTCCTCCAGTTCACTGATGGTAAAAGGCGCTTCTGACGGATATTCTCCGGTATAACTGTCGTCAAAGTACACCAGTTCCGGCTGACGGTGCTTCAGTTCTGTAATGATCAGTCCCATCTGCAGTCCCCAGTCCCCCAGATGTACATCACCGATCACTTTATGTCCTATATAACGGCCGGTTCTTTTTATACTCTCACCAATGATCGCAGAACGGAGATGGCCCACATGAAGCGGCTTGGCAACATTCGGTCCGCCGTAGTCGATCATAATTGTTTTCGGTGTTTCTGCCGGTGTAACGGAAAGTTTCTCATCCACAGCCATTTGCTCAAGATAATCCGCCAGAAATTCTTCTTTTACTTTCAGATTAATGAAACCCGGCTTTACTACTTCTGCCATGGAAAATACAGGGCTGTTTCCCAGATTTGCCACTACATCGTCAGCGATCATAAACGGGGCCTTTTTGTAGGCTTTGGCTCCTGCCATTGCTCCGTTGCACTGGAATTCACATAAATCGGGACGGTTGGAAACCGTAACTTTTCCATAGGATGGGTCATATCCTGCTTTTTCAAATGCGGCGGAAAGTTCATCCGCCATCTGTTCCATAAGTTTTTTCATTACTATTGGCTCCTCACAATTGATTTCTTTTATTTTGATTCCGGATCATTACCTGATCGTCATTTTTTTTGCACAGGCGATGGCAAGGGCACCATCTCCGATGTGGCATGCCACGCTTAAGGAAAGAGGATCCATATGGATCTCATCAAATTCAGGGAATGCTTCCTGAACTTCTTTTTTAAATTCCTCTGCTTCTTCGCTTGTTCCCGTATAGGCAATCTGAAGGCACATTTCTCCGGTCTTCACATATTCTGCAAAACGCTTTTCCATGTCTTCCTGCATGGCTTTGAGCATCACACGCTTCGCCTGCTTTTTACCCCGGACTTTGGAATAGGAATCCAGCTTTTCACCCTGGATCTGCAGAACCGGTTTCAGATTCAGCACTGTACCGATTGCTGCAGCAGCAGGAGTGATCCTGCCTCCGCGCTTCAGGTATTTCAAAGTCTCCAGAGTAATATAAATACTGGACTGGAATTTCTCATCTTCAAGAGCCTGCCTGACTTCAGATGCGTTCCTGCCTGCTTTAACAAGTTCCACAGCATCCAGTACAGACTGACGCTGTGTAACAGAAATTCTCTGATTATTCACTACCTGCACTCTACCGTCATAATCCCGTGCAAGAGCCATGGCTGTTTCACAGGATGCGCTTAATCCGCTGGACATGGGGATATGGACGATTTCATCGTATTCTTTAAGAAGGTTGTCCCATAAACCGCATACTTCTCCCGGATTTGGCTGAGAAGTAGAAATCGGCTCGTCCTGCGTCAGCCGCTTATAAAATTCTTCCTGTGAAAGAGTGATCCCTTCCAGGTACATTTTTTCATTGATGTAGAAGGGCATCGGTACGACATAAATTCCAAGTTCTCTTCCCTGATCCTGTGTGATACCGCTGTTGCTGTCTGTCACAATAGCAATTTTTCCCATATTTTTTTCTCCTTGATCCCTGATATTTCATTTTGTGTGAAATTATTAAACATCTGACACCCGATTTTGAAAATGTCAACAACAATCATTTATTCCGCGTTCCGTATCACGATACTGACAACGCTCTTTTGTAGTGTAACATATTTTAAACGGTATCTCAATTGAAAATGTGAATCTGCTGTGATATAATTTTACATATTAATTTTCAGAAAAATCAAAAGGAGGATCCTACATATGTCTTTTAGATCCGAAAGTTTTCATCTGGCAGGTGAGACACTTCAGAAAGCATTTGCCAGACATGGAATGGAGGCATGCTACTGTGCCACCGCAGAAGAAGCAAGAGAAAAAGTGCTTTCCATGATTCCTGAGGGCGCTTCTGTAACCTGGGGTGGAAGTGAATCTATGGTAGAGGCCGGTGTCATCCAAGCTGTCAGTCAGGGAAATTTCGAAGTTATCGACCGCAAAACTGCCAAAAATCCGGAGGAAGCCCGCGCATTATACGGAAAGATGGTCTGTGCAGATTATTTTCTCACCAGTACCAATGCCTTTACAAAAGACGGTATGCTCGTGAATATTGATGGTGCCAGCAACCGTGTGGCATGTATCGCCCATGGACCGGCTCACGTTATCGTTCTGGCAAGCATGGATAAAATGTGCGCGGATGTGGAAGACGCAGTCAAACGTATCCGCACCCTTGCTTCTCCGCCCAACGCTGTCCGTGTAGGCGCTCAGACTCCATGTGCCAAAACCGGTATCTGCGGTGACTGCTTAAGCACGGACTGCATCTGCTGCCAGATTCTCGTCACCAGATATTCCAGAGTTCCGGGAAGGATCAAAGTCGTACTCTGCGGAGAAAAACTTGGATTTTAAACAGACGAAATGTGTCTTCATCCAATGGAAAAATTCATTTTCCGCACATTCACCCACATAGCATAAAACATGCCGGCCAGTGCTGCGCAAAAAAATGCTGTTCCGGAACAGACTGCAGTTTCTGTCTCCAGCCCTGTCCATGAAACAGAAAAAAACACCAGAAGTTTTTCGGTTTCTTCGCCGATCCTTTTAGACCAGAAAGAAAAATCCGACCATTTTCCCGGTATCCAGGCTGCCGGAATTCGAAAGCTCCTCGCGATCCAATATCCGGCAGTCAGAAAAAATACAGCACCGCACACCTTCCAGAGTTCTTTTCGTTTTCCGGCAGCCAGCTTCTTCTGTCGTTTTGTCAATATCAGAAGATCAGACCAGAACATGACAGGGATCAAAAAGACAGCCGTCTCTGCCAGAGTCTTCAAAGCCTGTCCATCTGATATTCTCCCGCCAAGGCCATATCTTAAGAGAAAATTTTCTGCAGTTTCCTCCTGCTTATCTCTGCCGCAGTCCACAAACAACCGGCTGTATTTCGTCTGCCTGTCATCTGAACGGATCAGCACTACGCGCTGCATCCAGTTTACAACACCCCTTACAAAAAAACACCTTCCTAATATTTCCACTTCTCTTCCCATAACATCGGTGCTTCCGTATAATGCAAGCGCTGATTTCCGGTCAATGATACAACCATCTCTGTCTTCTTCAGAAAACCCCCGGATCCGTGGGTCCAAAAGCGAAGCATTTCCAAGAACACTTCCCAAAAACACCTTCATGGTCCTCCCGCCAACAGGATCTTTTGCTGTTATCAATCCAAGGTTATGAAAAAAACACGCATTTCCTCCTTGTTCATTTTCTTCCTCTGTCTCCAGAATCTTCTGAATTCTGTTTTTTTCCGGCAGATCGTCGGACAGAACCACAGAAACTGCATTCTGTTCAGGGATGTTTCCGCAAAACCTCAATCCCGCAAAAAAGCAGAGTAACACCAGCACAGGGAAAGTGCATTCCAGGATGATAAAGCGCAGAATCGGATTCTTTTTCTTCATAATTATGTCCCCTTTCACAACTCACCAAGTCTTACCCGGCTTCCGTCTTCAATTAAACGGTCTGTCTCAATGACTATCTGCTGATCACCTGAGAGAACACCATTTTCCAGTGCTGCCAGACTCTCATTTTTATCCTCCACTGTCACTTCTACTCTATGTACTACCTGTACATCTCCCAGGACAGAATTCTCTGTATCCAGAACAAATACATATTCCCGTCCGCTTTCCCCATACAATGCACTTAACGGAACACATGATGCAAAGGGTCCTTCATCTTTACTGATGGTGAAATCCGCAGATTCTCCCACAGACAATGTATTCTCCGGAATCAGAATCGTCAGGATTCTCCTGTCCGGATCCGTTTCATCCTCCCTTATGGATTCAATCTTCCCATTCTCAGTCTCTTTACCGCTGCTTCCCCGGATCTGCGCAGCTGCACCAATCTCCGCATATTTAATATCGTCTTTTGAAACAGAAGCTGTCATCCGAAGCTCCCCTCCCAGTTCATATAGAATAACCGGGGCTTCTCCTGAAGTCAGACTTCCTGCTTCGGCAGTCATGGACTTGATCACTCCATCTGTCGGTGCTGTGATTTCCCCTCTCTGTTCCAGAAGAATCTGAAGTTCCTCAAGCTCCTCCTGTGTATCTTCTATCTGACGCTGTACATTCAACAGAGTTCCGTCGGTTGCTTTTGGAAGATTTGCGTCTTCCATACTCCTTAAAGCTTCACGCACAGCCTGATTTTTGCTCAGGATCGCCTGGTTCAGTGCTTCCTGTCTGGCACGTATCTCACTTTTCAGCGCCAGTTCTTCACTTCCGTTCTCTTCACCACTTGTAAACCCGAGAGAATCATAATACTCCGAAAGTCTCTGCTGCGCCTGATCCAGGGCAGTCTGTGCGTTATAAATATCTACATCTCCATTGCTGATTGCTGTATCATAATCTTCATTGGCATGTTTTTTCTCCAGATTTTTCTTTGTCTCATCTGCAGAAACCGCACTTTTCAAGTCATCTTCTTTCAGGTGCAGTTCTTCAAGCTCCCTTTCTTTTTCCTTTATACTGTCCATCAATGTCTGTTCAGACAGTTTCAAAATCGTCTCACCTTTTTTTACAGATTGACCGGTCTGAACCATTACCTGTTCCACACGCTGTCCTTCTTTTACAAAAACCGCCCGTTCTCTTGTACCTTCCACTTTTCCAGTCCCGCTGACACGATGGGTGATTACCTGATTCTGCATGGTTTTCACAGATACCTGCGCAGTATTCATGGAATCCGCCGCACGTGACAGCATCGTCAGCAGCACCATTGCTCCGAAAAAGAATCCCAGCCATTTCAATATCCTTTCGCGTTTCATATTCTCTACTCCTTTACTGCTGTGGAAATAATCCCCTGTTCCAGATAATCCTGTCCTGCCAGAAAAACCAATAGTGCAGGGCACAGCGCCACAACAGACGCTGCAAAAGCAATTCCTGCCTGTTCCATACCAACAGCAGGAAGAAAAAGGGACAACGGCCACAATTCTTTTGATTTAAGAAAAGCCATCGGCTGCTCCAGAAGATTCCAGTATTCCAGAAAACCCAGCACAGTCGCGGAAATAATTCCCGGTGACCCGAGAGGAAGCCCTATTTTCAGGAAAATCATAATTTCTCCGCCTCCGTCAAGCCTTGCAGATTCAATCAGTGCTTCCGGAATCCCGACAAAAAAACGATACATGAGAAACACCGGAAATGTAGAAAATACCGCCGGGAGAATAATTCCTTCCAGTGTATCAATCTGTCCCCATCTGTCCAGCACCAGATAACTGCTCAGCATCATGACCTGAAAAGGCATCATCATCAGCGCAATATAAATCATAAAAAGCGTTTTGCGAAAGGGAAAATGAAATCTTGCAAATCCCCATGCTGCAGGGATTCCCACTATCATCTGCCCTGCAAGGACTCCTGCAGCGATTTTCACAGTATTCCACATCATGGCATAAAATCCAGGCGTGTCAATTAATAGTTCCACATACGATTTTAAAGTCGGATACTGAGGAAAGCATTTCCAGGAAGCATATCCGCTCCCGCCTTCCATAACCGGCAGCAGCAGTTCTTTCAGCTCTGTACTTCCCATCAGGGAACCTGTGATCATAAAAAATACCGGAAAAACACAGAGAAATGCCAAAAGCCATAAGAATACTGACATGATTTTTTTCAAGGTTTATTCCTCCTTCGTCCATGTATATCCCAGTACTGCAATCAATAGCATAATCACGATACCGGTCACCACCGCAGCAGCAGCCATTTTATCCAGTGCCAGATCACGATACCAGTTATTAAACAGATGCTGCAGCAGATACATTTCTTTCTGGGGATAATCACCTGCCACAAGATATGCCTCACGGTATACTCTGAATCCATTCAGTATGGATAGAACAACGATCGTAAATAAAGACCCCATCAGATTCGGCAGTGTGATTTTCCAGAAACACATCCATTCCCCTGCTCCGTCCACTTTCGCCGCATCATACAGGGACAGTGGAATTCCCGCAATCCCCGCAGTCCACAGAATTACATCATAGCCCAGATTTCTCCATAGGTAGCTGATCACCAGAACACCAAAGGAAGCGCCGGTATTCATCCAGTCGATTTCCCGCACAGAAAGCAGAGAAAGAAAATGATTCAGCAGTCCCCGGCTGTGAAATAATACTTTCCACAACACTACAACAGAAGCTACCGGAATCGCCATTGGCAGAAGAAAAAGACTTTTTTTCAGTTGAAGATGACTTTTTTCTCTGGTAAGGAAAATGGCGGTCATAAGCGACAGCAGAATCAGAAAAGGAATGCAGACAGCAAAAAAGCGAAGTGTATTTTCTACGGCCAGCTGAAATGCCTGATTTTCAAAAATTGTCCTGTAATTTCTCATGCCTGTAAATTCTCCGCTAACCGCACCGAAAAAAGAACGGCGGATCACATCCAGATATGGAACCACCCAGAATATACACACCCCCACAAAACTTGGAAGGATGAACATCAGCCCTTTTACAGCTTCTCTGCGCTTTCTCATAATTTCCTCCATGAATTTCTGTTTCCTGATACAATGAAAAATAGCATAGAAATCTCTAAAATCTCTCTAAGCTTTGAATACGCCTCTATACTTTCCAGTATCTTAGAGGAATTTTAGATGTAGTTACCGTATCATTATAATGATGGGGGATCATAAAATATTTTTCCCCTGGTATCATGATTATGATAAAATGAATTTTGTAAAACAGATAAAAGAAAGGGGATAATTTACTTGAAGATTCTGCTGATTGAAGATGATATGGAATTATGTGATACACTAAAATACCGTTTGGAAAAAGAAGATTTTACCGTTGATGTCTGCCATGACGGGGAAGAAGGACTTTATTTTATGAAGGAAAGCCTCTATGATCTTATCATTCTTGACCGCATGCTGCCGTCTATGAACGGTGTTGCTGTACTGAAGGATGCAAGAAAGAGCCACGTATCCAGTCCGGTAATTTTTCTTACTGCGCTTGGTGAGCTGCAGGATAAAATAACCGGACTTGAATGCGGGGCTGATGATTATATGGTGAAACCCTTTGCATTTGAAGAATTGCTTGCACGAATCCGTGCTCTCATGCGCCGTCCCGGCAAATGGGATGACTCTTCACTTCTGCATTTTGAAGATATCTCCTATGACCCGGAAAGCAAACGGCTTTTTACGGGAAAGCAGGAATGTACTCTGTCCAGACGCGAAGGAGATCTTCTGGAGATTTTTCTCAGAAATTCCGGGCAGACTCTCACCAGATCTGTTTTGCTTGCCCGTGTATGGGGACCGGACAGCGATGTGGAAGAAGGGAACCTGGATAACTATATCCATTTTCTGCGCAGAAGATTAAAAACCGTCGGAAGCACTCTGACCATAAAAACCATACGCGGAATCGGCTATCAGATCTGAACTTATTCTGACAGATACAGATTTACTTCCTGCAGTATCGCATTCACTGCTTCCTCCAGGGAAATTTCCCCTTTTATGTATCTGGCACCGGAATCTGTAACCGCAGTCAGGATAAACTCATTTACAGAAGATGGCTTGTCAAGTGTTTTTCCCAGTTCCTGGATCCTGCTGATCACTTCTCTGGACGGCTGGCAGACCTGACCTTCCAACATCTCGCCGGTCGCCTGATTGGAAGATGCCCATGTCCATAATACACTGCCCTCCTCCTCTTTCATCCAGTAGTCCATATTTTCATAAACGGCTTCATTGACCGGAAGCCCTTTTTCTGTGCCTATGACCTGTCCTTCCACACTGAACAGAAATTCTACAAATTTCTCTGCAGCCTCTTTCTGGTTTGCTTTTGAACAAATGCCGATTGTCTGCAATGGCAGAAAACGGTTTTCCACCTGTCCGTTCCATATTTTATCTGTCAGTAAATCACTTTCTTTTTCAACAGAATCTATCATCGCCAGATCGGATGGTGAATATAATCCTCCCATTGCCAGCAGCTGAGCTTTATCCAGGATTTCTCTGCAGCTTACACTGATTCCCAGCTGCGTTACTATCAGATCGTTAATATAATCGTTCTGATCGCCCGTGTTCCGGGATTCCATGATCTCTTCACTTGTAAGATAAATACGCCTGATTTCTGACAGATACCCGGATACTGCATTTTCATCCAGTGTCCCGTCCTCTTTCATCCATGCATCCGCACACACATCCGCCATTTTTCTCAGAAGAATTTCCGGCGCAAAAACCATATAAGTAGGTAATGAATATGGATTATATTCTGTCTGATGTTCCTCGATCACATCCGCTAGAGTAGAAAGATCCGTAATTTTTTCGATGTCTTCTTTCCAGCCCATGATCATGGGGATTGCAAATTTCAGCGGCATGTAATATATTGTGCCATCATCATCGATATAGGGATCCATAATATTTTTCAGGATTCCATCTGATTCATTGATTTTTCCGATAATGCCGCTGATATCCTCCAGCATTCCTTTTTCAACATAAATATCAGCAGGTACTCCATCAAGAATCAGAATGTCCGGTCCTTTTCCTGCCATGATCTCCGTATTCAGTGTCTTCAGTGCGTCCGTGGAGGTTACTGCATCTTCTCCTGTCATTCCTGTCTCCAGTTCAAGGTAAATGTCCGGATATTTTTTCTGGAAAAGAGCGACAGCCTGGCGCATAAAACTGTTTTCTGTAAGAGAGTAAACTTTCAGTTCCGTATCAGGAACAGTCGGTGTATCTTTTGAGTATTCATAACGTAAAACCTTATCTGTACCATCACTATCATTTTTCACAGCCAGATAGAATCTTCCCTTATCATCCTGTTCCATATCCACCAGTCCTGTATCAGGGGAACTGATGGAATTCAGGCTTCCATCAATGATCTGTTCCACAACACTCCCGCCGAGCGCATAACGGTACATTCCATCACTGTCCACATAAAACAGACTGTCTTCCTCATCCCCCTGAAGAAACAGAACCGGAAAGACGCTGGTACTGGTAATTATCAGATTCTCTTCGTCTGACATGATCTGCCTGCTCAAAGTTTCCGCGCCTTCCACGGGTTTTCCGGTGTCGACATCATAATAGTGAATACTATCGTCAAGGACGGCAGCAATGATGTGATCCGCAATGCCGAAATAATTCACAAAATTTCCTTCCTCATAAACCCGTATAACACGCTCATCTTCCGGATCAATCTCGGCAATTCCATTACCGGGAGTGTTAAGCAGAATTGTCCCGTTCTCTGTAAATTCACTGTTCGTAATATAAGCCTGTCCGCATACACTGTCCAGTTGTATTTCTCTTGCTTTTCCCTTTGCGTCGATATAATAGTAATGCAGTTTGCAGTCATTCGGATTTTCTTCGGAATACTCTGTTACCATCACAAAAATACTTCCGTCATAAGATAACTGTGGAAATGAAACGGAAAACTGATCCGTATCCAGTTTTAACAGGTCTGTCAGGGAAACTGCTTCTCCCCAGGTGTCTCCTTCATCATGAGAATCCGCATACATTGGTTCGTAATCAGAATCCAGATAGCAGAGCCGCAAGGTTCCATCATCAAGAAATTTAAGAGCACTTACCATGCTGAAATTATCCGGCAGATTCAGATCCGATTCCAGATACCGTCCCATTCCTTTCTCCGTATCTTCATTTTGTGTATTTGCCGTCTCTGTTTCTTCTTCATAACTGTCACACGTATTTTTCTTCTCACCACAGGCTGTCACCAAGAAACTGCTGCCCGCAGCCAGGGTTAAAGCCGCTGTCAGAGCAATTCTTTTTTTCCATTTTCCATATAAGTTCATTGAACAACCTCCATTTTTATTTTTTCAGCGGTTCGGCATTTTCACTGATAGACAAACAGTTCTGCTGTATTTCCTGCCGAACCATTCCTGATTTTCTTTATGGTAACATCCTTGTCTCTAAAATTTCTCTAACTCTTAGAGCTGTTTTACAGAATCCTGTGTTATGATAAAGTATCAGAGGGGGCAAAATACCGTTTGCCCCCATCATCATAACATCTGATTATTAGCAAACAGCAAAAGGAGAAAGAGATGTTCCAAAAATTGCACAGACAAATGACCGTTTTTTCCACATTGATCACAGGTTCCATTCTCATTGCCATGACCCTTTCCTGTCTCTTCATTGCAGAATCCGGCACAAAAGAAAATAGTTTTGTCACCTTCCATAATAATTTCAGTTCCTGTCTCACTTATCTCGGCGGAGAAACAGTTCTTTCTCACCAGTGGATCCTTCAGGTAAGCAAAACCTATGGAATTGAAATGGAAGTAAAAGATAATGGAAATCCCCTGTTTTTCGATAAACTGAATCCAAGTCCCCGGCTTCAGGAAATGTTTCAAAAAGCTGCCGAAATTTCCAGAAATACGTATGCTCTGGATCTGGACAACCTGAAAAGTGTTTCCGTCCTGACCAAAAGCACTGTATTTAAAATGGACAAATTCTACGCAGGCACCGCACTGGTTCCCCGGGAGGAAGGCGTCCTGAGTGTGATCATTCTTTATCCTCTGGAAGTTCTGAATCGTCAGCTTATGGAACAAAGGCTTGATTTTGGCTGTGCTGTACTCATTGCTGTTCTTGCCCTGGCAGTCTTCTCCTGGTTCTTTACCCGGAAAATGATTCTTCCGCTGGAAAAAGGACGTAAAGAACAGACCGAGTTTATCGCCGCTGCTTCTCACGAGCTCCGTTCTCCTCTTGCAGTCATCCAGTCCAGCATCTCTGCCATGGAAAAAGCCGCACCGGATGAAACTGCTCATTTTACTGAAATCATAAAAAAAGAAAGCAGCCGTATGACGAGACTCATTAATGACATGCTGTGTCTTGCCAATGCAGACAATCACACCTGGAACCTCAGAAGTGCCCCATGTGAACTGGATACTCTCCTTCTGGAAACCTATGAAAAATATGAACCTCTTGCATATCAGAAATGCCTTCATCTTGACATTTCACTGCCGGATGAACCGGTTTCTCCCTGCATCTGCGATGCTGCAAGAATCACCCAGGTACTTGGCATTCTTCTGGACAATGCGATGAGCTACGTTCCTGATCAGGGTAAAATCTCACTTTCTCTTGGGCAGGATGACCATTCTTTTATACTTACTGTAAAAGACAATGGTCCCGGGATTCCGGATGATTCCAAAGAAGCTGTTTTTCGCAGATTTTACCGTGGGGATTCTTCCCGGAATGATAAACAGCATTTCGGACTTGGACTTTGCATCGCCCGGGAGATCGTACTGCTCCACAGAGGCACTGTCTGTATTGAAGATGCTCCGGGAGGCGGTACCGTGTTTACCGTCCGACTTCCCAGAACATGACACTAGATACATCCCGAAACGGAAAAAGAGGATTCTGCTTGCTTCCCGGCAAAATCCTCTTAAAATCTCAATAATATTCTCTGATATCCTTCTGTCTCCGAAAGTGCTAATCCTGACAGAAACCCGTCTATCTCCAAAATATCTGCTCTGATTATCTGTCTTACTCACTTCTCAGAGCATCGATCGGATTCAGATTTGCTGCTTTAACAGAAGGAAGCAGTCCAAAGATCACACCGATCAGCATGGAAAATACCACCGATCCGATAATTGCCGGAACACTGATTGCAGTTGGCGATCCTGACAATCGCGAAACTACTTTGGAAAGGGCAATTCCGGACGCCACACCAATGATACCGCCGATGCTTGTCAGCACAGAAGCCTCTGTCAAAAACTGGAAAAGGATCGTTTTTTTTCTAGCTCCGATAGCCTTCTTCAGACCAATCTCTCTAGTTCGTTCGGTGACCGAAACCAGCATAATATTCATTACGCCGATTCCACCCACAAGAAGGGAAATACTTGCAATCCAGATCAGCTGCTGATTGGTACTCTCACTGAGTTTCTGCAGATTCTTCACACGTTCCATCACATCATCCGCCCTGTATTCAAAGGAAAAACTGCTGTCTGTATCTGAACCTGAAATATTCCGGTTCAGTATTTTGGCAACTGCATTGCCTGCTGTACTCATACTATCTGTGGAATCAGCACGGATAATCGCATCCTCCGGTTCATCAAACTTAAATACCATCGGCCAGCATCTTGAAGGAATCATCACTGTCCCCATCACTGTCTGATAGTACTCATAGAATTCCTGAATATTATCAATATTCGGAAGATAATCGTCACTCTGACGAACAACACCTACTACTGTAAACGGCTCTGAACCAATCTCAATGATTTTCCCTACAGCTTCTTCTCCGGGGAAAAGATTTTCTGCTGCATTTGAATCAATCAGAACAACTTTATGGAATTCATCATAATCCTTCTGGACAAACTCCCTGCCTGACTGAATTTCATAACCGCAGGTATCAAGAAAATTCTGATCGATCCCGTATACTTTTCCTCCCTGAAAACTGCTATTCTGATAATAAATATTGCTGGAATAGGAACGGCTGTAGAAAAATGTGGCATTTTCCACATTTTCCAGTTCCAGTACTTCCGCCTTCTGATCTGCTGTCAGAAGCGGCGGCGTCCCGCCCATTCCATAATCACTGTCATAAGTCGTATCACCATAGTACAGACTGATATTCACTGTATTATTTCCGGCTCCGATCAGATCCTCTTTGATCTGTTCACTGGTTCCCTTGATCGTAGACACAATTGCAATAATAGATGCAATTCCAATGATAATACCAAGCATGGTCAGGAATGACCGCATCTTATGAGACCAGATGCCCTGAAAAGATAATCGTATATTTTCTATCATGTAATCCCGCCTCCTTAGTATCCATACAAATCTTCCAGCGTGCCTTCTTTTGTCTTAACGCCTTCTTTAATGTCTTTGCCATACGGAAATGCAATTCTGTCATCCCGGGTAATTCCGCCCTTCACAAGTACGCTGTATCCGCCGTTGACATTTCCCCCTACGCTCAGGGCCTGCTTTTTTAGGACTCCATTTTCGTCTTTATAAACGTAACTTACTCCATTTTCAGAAAGTACGAACGCTTTATCCAATACAAGGCTGCCTTCACTGGAGGTCTGGCTCTTTAAAGTAACTGTCAGCCAGTCCTGATCGGAAAGCTTGATGCTTTTATCTGTTACAATCGCGCTATAGGTATAATAGGATGCATTTGGATTGCCATCTCCGTAATAATAATATCCGTTCCCTGATGATACAGGATAATCAGACACATCCACAACTTCTGCTTCAAAGCTGCCATTTTCATAACTCTGGCAGTTCAGTATGGTTCCTTCCTCCATCTCATCCAGCATCAATTCACTGACATTTCCCTTAACGTAATATCCATCTTTGCTTTTCACGACAAGAAATGCTTTTTCTGAAGAATTACCGGTCAGAACATCACCCACATAAGAGACTGTTCCGTCAATCTTACTGTAGACCACCTGTTTCTGCACTTTCTTCTCCAGTTTTGAAATATTGATCTCACTTTCCTGGATATCAAGTTTCAGGCCGGCAATTTCATTCTGCTTCTGTTTGATTGCTTCGGCTCTTGTAAGAGTCGTGGTATTTTCATCTGTTCCGGAACTGTCTCCGGGATTCTCCGGTTCCGGATCATCCTGTGTATAGGTGCTGGCATCATCCACAGTAAGCTCCATCTCGGCCATAGCATCCACCGGAGTTTCCAAAAGACTTCCGTCAATCAGGTAATACCCGATGCAGGATTCTTTACGATCTTCAAAATTGGTAATCGTATTACGGTTATGGAATTCGATCTGGTACCAGTATCCGTCTTCGTTTAAGACCTTAGTCCCATCTTCACTGAATCCTGCCATCTTATTCAGAAATTCTCCGGTGAGAGAAATTTTACCTGTCGCAAAGCTGCACAGGAATATATAAGGTTCCACTTCACTTCCGCGTCCTGTATAGGGAACAGAATCCCCGTCCAGCTTATCATAAAACACAGGATTACCATCATGGAACTGTGTATCCCCCTGTGTCGGATATGGATCGTAAATATCTACATCTTCATCAAAAACCGGTGCCGGTGTAGGCGTTGATACCGGCGGATCTATTTCACCTGATATAAACCCGTCTCCATCTCCGGTTCCGGAACTGCTTCCCGAACTGAATTCACTATCCGAATTTCCACCGGATACCGATGAACCTTCTGAGATATCCATTTCTTCAGAAAGCATAGAATCCGTATCAGAATCTGCGCCTTCAGAAAGCATTGTCCCATTATAGGAATCTTCAATTTCCGGTATATCCGAAAAAGCATCCCCTATCGCAGCAGCGAGCAGCAGCGGACTCATCGATGCTGCAAGATAAGAACCGGAAGTTCCCACGGCAGCCGATGCTTCGCTGTCTATATTATTTAAATCGCTGGTGACATTCTCAATGCTCTTTGGAACACTTTCATCTTCCTCTATAACAGGACCGCCATTCTGGAGACTTTTCAATCTGTTTACAGCCTTATTCAGATCCTGTTCCTGCTGCTGTTTCTGTAGTTTTGCAATATTCAGTTCCATTTCCACAAGAGTCATATCGAAGGTGATGAGCACATCACCCTTTTTAACGCTGTCGCCTTTCTGTACCGGAACATCCTTAATGATCATGTCGTTATCCACATTCACCTTCTGTGAAACGCTGGTAGTCACAGTACCATCCAGATAGGTATCCTGGGAATAATAATCGCTCGCAAGGCTTCCTACATTATACACCATAACCTCTGTTTCATTGGACTTCCGTATATATACAGCACCGGCAGAAGCGGCTCCCGCCATCAGAGCAGCCACCACCACACCGGCAATTATCTTTTTGACTCTGCTCATGACATCACCTCTTTCTCACGCAGCTCTCCGTCACGTATCGTGACTACCCGCTTTGCATGAGCTGCGATCTCAGGATCATGAGTGATCATCAGCACTGACACGCCTTCTTCGTTCAATGTTCTGAAAAGCTCCATAACCTGCGCTCCTGACTTACTGTCCAGAGCTCCTGTAGGCTCATCTGCCAGAAGAAGCCTCGGGTTGTTTACAATTGCCCTGGCGATCGCTACTCTCTGCATCTGGCCGCCCGAAAGCTGATTCGGCCGGAAATCAACCCTGTCGGAAAGTCCTACTCTTTCCAGGGCCTTCAGCGCTTTTGCACGACGTTCCTTTTTGGGAACCTTTGCATAATGAAGAGGCATCTCTACATTTGAAAGAGCCGTCTGTCTCGGCAGAAGGTGAAAGCTCTGAAATACAAACCCGATCTTGTGAAGCCGGATATCAGACATTTCATTTTCAGAGCAGGAACGGATATCCTGTCCATCCAGCAGGAAACTGCCTTCTGTTGCCTGATCAAGGCATCCGATAATGTTCATCAATGTTGTCTTACCGGATCCGGAAGGTCCCATAATGGCAACATATTCTCCCTCTTCCATGGAAAAATCCACATTTTTTAATACCGGAACGGTCATCTTTCCCTGCTGGTAATTTTTGTAAATTCCCTTCAGTTCCAAAATCATTCCAAATCCTCCGCATCATCAAAGGTGACATCTTCTTCTATCATGTCACCACCATACTCTTCAAAACCTTCATCTACGGGTTCAAGCTCTTCTTCAAAGAAATCCCCTTCCATCTCAGGCTCGATCATCTCGGCTCCTTCAAAGTCTCCTTCCATGATTTCACCATCGGCCGGCAGACTGTCCGGATCTTCGATCATCTCAATCCCTTCTGTATCTCCATAATCATCCATAGTATTTTCTTCCATAGTCAGCGGGTCATCCGTATTCATTAAGGCAGATTCACTGGTGGTAGTGCTCATTCCCTCTTCCAGGCTGTCAGACGGATATGCCAGATAATCTTTCAGCGTAATACCATCCACGATTTCATATTCGCAAAGATCCTCATCATAGTTTCCAAGAATCACACTGCGTTTTTCCAGTCTGTCCTTATCATCGACAGCCCATACATAAGGATCCGGGGTATCTGCGTCCACAATATAGAACTCGCTCAGCCAGAGTCCGTCTTTTTGGTCTTCCTGTCCGTTATCAAGCTCTATGTAAACATGCTGTCCAAGCATCAGGCCTTCCGAAGAATCCAGTTCCACATAAAATGGATAACTACTGGATGTCGTCTGGGAACTGCCGGTATCCATCATACCGTAATACATACTATTGCTGTTGTCGGATACCGCATTTTCCCTGTCAACGGTTCCCATACTTCCCCTCCATGTCTGACTTTCATCCACACGGGAACGTACAATAATCGGTTCTCCTTCGATCAGGGACTGTGCTTCCAGTTCATTAACCTGGCCTTTTACCCGATAGGCACCGGTGCTCAATATCGTGATAAATGCATTGCTGCCAGAATCCGAATAAGAAGAAGTGTCCATAGAACCCTCATCGAGATAATCGCCTTCCTCAGTACTCATCTTCGATGTATCAATTTTCTGAATAACACCGGCAATTTCGCTTCGGACTTCTGTATTGCCGGTGGCATTCTGAAGCTTCTGGATCTCCGCCTCTTTGCTCTCCTGATCATATTCGTTTTTCTTCAGGTTCATTTTGCTTGTTTCAATCTCAATGGTATAGGATAACTGATTATCCTTACTTGCCTGCTTCTTTTCTTTTTCCAGAGTAGCGATCTGATCTGCAAGGCTGAGAGCTTCATTTTTCAGTCTGTCAAGATCAAGCTGCGCCTGTTTCAGGTCATCCTGAATGCTGCTCAGATCGTATTCGAACAGAAGCTGTCCTTTGCTCACTTCCTGTCCTGTCTTGACATTTACACTCTTGACAGTCCGGCCGCTATCAATCGCCACTTCCACAGTTTCCTGAGGTTCTACTACACCTGCATATCGGTTTGTAATTCCAAGCTCGCTCCCGGTAATCGAGCTGACCGATGATACATAAACAGCCGCTTCACCTGAGGAAGATGCCATACCGCCATGGAAATAATACCATCCAAAACCGCCGGCTGCACCGGCTGCCGCCAGAATCACCCCAACAGCCAAAAAACGTTTCTTCATAATTTCCTCCAATTCATTTCTTCATTTTTGAAACACGCTGCAATGAAGCAATTTCTTTATTGAAAACCATATTTTATTATGATTTATATCTGCGTTACATCATAACATATCATAGCAGATAACATGTAAAAAGAAAAGTCTTCTCAGGAATCTATTCATATTTCACAAAAAATTCACCGTTATTTTATGAAATCCATACATTTTTAAGGCTTTTTTGACTTTTTATACGATATCTGGTAAAATAAATGGAAATCACTAGGAAAGGAAAAAGACCCGTATGAAGATAGTGAAACGTCTATTGCCTCTTCTGCTGTTTATCCTGGCCCTGACTGGTCTGGGCTGTTCCCACCTGGATAAAACAAACGTGGAAAAGGTAATTACAAGTGAACTGGATTTATTAAAAAATCTGGATTCTGAAACGGCACAAAAGTATATTTCCTACAAAGAACTATTTCCCGACGCCTCAGATGAAATAACTCTTTCTGATGAAATACAGGAAGTATTTTCTCTATTTTTCCGGAATTTCGATTACAAGATTCTGGATATTGACGTCGACAAAGACAAAAAGACAGCAACTGCCTCAATCCGTCTTACCACCATAGACGCACATACCCTTGCCAGGGACTATGCCAAAGCCCAGCTGGAAGCGGAAATCCTGGCAGCCGCTGCTTCAGATTCCCATACCACAGAAGAAACCATTACTTCCCTCGAGGAGCGTTTTCTGATTTTGAACAGTCTCATGAAGGAAAACGAATATGGCACTGTAGAAAACAACTGCACAATGCAGCTGAAAAATACCGGTGATAAAGAAGAGATTTGGGAAATAAAACGGACTCATTCCCTGGAGAATGATTTAGTCGGCGGTCTTATGACTTATCTGTCCGACAGTGATACCCTCTCAGCCGAGGATACACTGACCATCTACCTGAATACCCTCAAGAATATGGATATCAATGAAATGAGCAACTATCTTGGCGTGGAAAGTATTGTAAATACTTCCGACCCGGCTAAAAGTGCGCTCGCAGCTTCCCTCGTGGAGCAGGTACATAAAATATTTAATTACGAAATCAAAGACTGTATTGTAGAAGGATACATTGCATCCGTTACGACAGAAATCACCACCTTTGACAGTGATGCCATTCTTGACGCATATCAAAAAGAACTGGATGAATATCTGTCATCGCCTGATGCGGTCATTGACGGTTCTCAGAAACGTTATCAGAAATCCTATGATCTTCTTCTTGATAACATCGAAAAAAACACCTCCGTCAGCACTGCCGAGGCAGTATTTCAGCTTGTTAATGACGGTGTTTCCTGGAAGCTTGAGAATGGCAATGAAGAACTTGGCGATGCCATTTTTGGTACTCTTATCACAACACCGGTAGAAGAAGATTCAGAATCTGAAGAATAAAAGTCCGGGGTAATGGACTGCACTTACAAATCGCAGACCATTACCCCGGTTCTTTATTACGGTTCTTAATTCCTTTTTTTATTCCTGTTCACTTTCAGCAGTTTCTTCCCCATCTACTGCAAGACTTAACTCTTTTAACTGATCTTCACTGACACGGCTCGGAGACTGTGTCATCAGACAGGAAGCATCCTTAACCTTCGGGAACGCAATAACATCACGGATCGTATCAGCCTTTGCCATGAGCATTACAAGACGGTCCAGTCCGTATGCCAGTCCTGCATGAGGCGGAACTCCGTATTTGAACGCATTCAGAAGGAATCCGAACTGCTCGTAGGCAGCTTCTTTGGTGAAGCCAAGAGCTTCAAACATTTTCTCCTGAATATGATTCTGATGGATTCTGACACTGCCGCCGCCAATCTCATTTCCATTCAGAACGATATCATATGCTTTTGCACGCACCTTGCCGGGATCTGTATCAAGAAGCGGAAGATCCTCTTCCATCAGCATGGTAAATGGATGGTGCATTGCCGTAAAACGGTTCTCTTCTTCATTCCACTCAAGAAGCGGGAATTCTGTCACCCATACAAACCGGTATTCATTCTTGTCCAGCAGATCCATCTGTTTTGCAAGTTCCAGACGCAGAGCACCAAGCACATCATAAACCAGCTTATTCTTGTCTGCTGCGAAAAGAAGCAGATCGCCGGGCTTTCCTTCCATAGCCTGTACCAGTGCGTCCATCTCCTCTTCCTTCATGAATCTGGAAAATGAGGATTTTCTTGTGCCGTCCTCACTAATTGCAATATATGCAAGACCTTTGGCACCATAACCCTTTGCAAATTCCACAAGCTTATCAATTTTTTTGCGCGGCATTGCACCCTGTCCCTCAGCATTGATGCCGCGGACGCTTCCGCCGTTTTCAAGGGCATTTTTGAACACAACAAATTCGCAGTCTTTTACAACTTTACTGACATCGTGGAGTTCCATTCCGAAACGCATATCCGGTTTGTCGGAACCGAAACGGTCCATTGCCTCCTGCCAGGTGATTCTCTGAATCGGAAGCTGCACATCCACATCCAGTACTTCTTTGAACAGGAATGCCAGATATCGTTCATTGACATCGATCACATCATCCACATCCACGAAGGAAAGTTCCATATCGATCTGCGTAAATTCCGGCTGACGATCAGCACGCAGGTCCTCATCACGGAAGCAGCGTGCAATCTGAATGTAACGGTCGTAACCGGAACACATCAGAAGCTGTTTATAAAGCTGAGGTGACTGGGGCAGTCCATAGAAACAGCCGGGATGTACACGGGAAGGAACAAGGTAATCTCTGGCACCTTCCGGTGTGCTCTTGCCCAACATCGGTGTTTCAATCTCCAGGAATCCCTCCTGAGCAAAGAACTGTCTTGTAAGCATTGCCACACGGCTTTTCAGCATAATATTTCTCTGAAGATCCGGTCTTCTCAGATCAAGATAACGGTATTTCAGACGGATCTCATCTTTTGTTTTGCTGTTCTCTTCAATCGGGAACGGCGGAACTTCTGATTCCGCAAGAACACGAAGGGATTTTACCCGAAGCTCGATCTCGCCTGTCGCCAGATTTGTATTAACCGCACCGCCGCGCTTTTCAACTGTACCGACAACTGCGATGACAAATTCGCTTCTCAGCCTGCCTGCTTTTTCGAAACCTTCCTCATCAATACTTCCATTTTCGAAAATAAGCTGCATGATACCGGAACGGTCACGCAGATCCACAAATACAATACCGCCTTTATCGCGTGCTTTCTGTACCCATCCCATCAGGGTAACTTCGCTGCCGATCATCTCTTTTGTCACTTCTGCACACCGGCAGGTTCTGTGCAGTCCTTTCATACTCTCAGCCATGATTGCTCTCCTCTTTTCCATATGATTATCTGTCCAGCATTTCCCGGGGACAATCCCTTCTGAACAAATACAATTGCTAAATTCTGTTTCGGTAAAACTGTAATGCTAAATTCTGTCTCTATAAAACTCAACAAATTCCGTATATCCTTCAGACATCATCTGATCTTTCTGGAATTTCTTATTCTTCTTCATAATTGAAATGTTTACCTGAGTACCGTTTTTGCGCTCTTCTTCTGCCTGTTTCAGAATTGTCAGAAGCTTGTCTAAAGGCATATTCTTTTCAATGAGATATGCTTTCTTTCCATTGGCTGTCGGAACCTCATATCCGCGCTCAAGAAGCAGCATGACAATACGCTCAAAGCCAATCGAGAATCCGCAGGCACTGGTGTTGTTGCCGGTAAATTTGCCGATCATCTCATCATAGCGACCGCCGCCTCCTACAGAACCGCCGAATTCATCCATTGCAATTTCAAAAATCGGACCTGTATAGTAGGACATGCCGCGTACAAGTGTCGGATCGAAGGACATCCTGAAATCTGCAGTCTTTACGGCATCTACTGTGGATATAATCGTCTCAAGGTCTTCCGCCACTTTTGGATCAAGCACATCTTTCAGCTTTTCTTTGCAGTAACGGACACCTTCCACATCAGATGTGATTTCCTTAAACATTCCAAGATAAGTATCAATGCTTTCTTTGGAAAAACCTTCTTCCTCCAGTTCTTTCGCAACACCCTCCAGACCGATTTTATCCATCTTGTCCAGAATAATGAATACTGTATCAAAGCTTTCTTCCGGAAAACCGCTGTACTGTGCCATGGCCTTCAGGATCTTCCGGTCATTGATCCGGATGGTAAAATTATGGAAATCCAGTTTTCCAAGAAGAGTCGTTGTCGCAAGTACAAGCTCGATCTCAGCAAGGTAGGTGGGCTCTCCAAGAATATCAATATCACACTGCATGAACTGACGAAAACGTCCTCTCTGGGGGCGGTCAGCCCTCCATACATTTCCCATCTGCAGCGCCTTGAACGGAGCAGGAAGCTCATTTGCATTATTGGAATAATATCTGGAAAGCGGAACAGTCAGATCATAACGAAGGCCTGAATCTACCAGATCCGCTTCTCCCTTTGCTTCGTCCAGCTTCAGCTTCTCACCGCGCTTGAGAATTTTGAAAATCAGCTTTTCATTCTCACCACCCTGTTTGCTGCAGAGATTCTCAATGTGTTCAACACAGGGAGTCTCTATTGCGCAAAATCCGAATGTCTTATATGTTTCCCGGATCATATTCATCACATAATTTCGGATCTCCATTTCCTTCGGTAAAATATCTTTCATACCGGTAACCGGTTTCTTTTTCAATGCCATGTTGTCCTCCTAGTATATCATTAAGTATTGTGTATTACTTTTTGAAAAGCAATGAAAACATCCATATCAAAATTCTTGACTTCGTCTATCATCAATTCCATGACGGTTGCCCTGTCAAAAGCTTTTCTGTAAGGACGATCTGAGCTTAACGCTGAAAAAACGTCGCACACTCTCAGAATTCTCGCCCCGATGGGTATTTCCTCCCCGGCTTTGTTGGAGGGATAACCGCTTCCGTCATAATTTTCGTGATGATAAAGAATACTTTCAAGAATAAAATCCGAATAACCCTGATCCTTGAGTTCTTCATATCCCAGTGTCGGATGCATCCGGACAAATTTCAGTTCTTCTATCACCAGGGGATTACTCTCCTGCCCGTTGATATAACATGTCAGCTTCAGTTTGCCGATGTCATGAAGCATACCGGCAATCGCCAGTTCATAACATAAGTGCTCTTCCAGCCCGAGCTGTGTTGCAACAGCATAGGCAAGATTGCTGACAGCCATACCATGATTCAATTCTGTTGTCAGATCAAATTCCAGAATCCTCTCCGGGGTATTGGAGGCCCTTTTGTATGCCGCGTCCAAAGAGTACACCTCCTGTCACTCACAGCCAGGTTTCAATACCTGTCCGTTTTCTTTCAATCATTTCATCAATACGGGTAATGTAGCTGGATACATCCTTTACGTTCTCCACCCGTTCGATGCGTTTTCCATGGTCAAAAACCAGCTTCGAAGAACCACCGGCTCCAAGAGCAATGATCGGCTGTTTTTCTTCCATAATCAGTATATTGTAAATTCCGGCTTTGTCAACTGCTGCATAGCCTACATTTTCAAAATTTCCCTTCATGTTCTTCTGCCTGTACAGATAATAAGGACCCATTCCCATTTCGTATGCAGTTTTCATAGTCAGATCCATAATTTCCTGATTATTCTCAAATGTCATTTCCTGATACCGGTCTTTGAACATATTCAGACGTGCTGCCCGCTTCACTGCCAGGGAATGAACGGTCAGGCTGTCCGGTCCAAGATTCCTGACTTCCTCCAGTGTCTTGCGAACCATGGAAATATCTTCTCCCGGAAGTCCTGCAATGAGATCCATATTAATATTATCGTAACCGCATTCTCTCGCCATATGGAATGCCTCTTTTGTCTGTTCCACCGTATGGCGGCGGCCGATGATATCCAGAGTAGCCTGGTTCATAGTCTGGGGATTGACTGAGATACGGCTCACAGGAAATTCCTTCATAGCCAGAAGTTTTTCTTTTGTGATACTGTCCGGCCGTCCTGCTTCTACCGTAAATTCTTCAAGACTGTCAAACCCGAATGCATTTCCCAGCGCATCCAGAAGCCTTGCAAGCTGCTGCGGTTCCAGGGTCGTCGGCGTTCCGCCTCCGATATAAACAGTATCCAGCTTACGTCCCTTCATCATTCCTGAAACAGCCCGGATTTCTTTGCACAGAGCATCCAGATAATCATCTACCTTTGATTTCCATACTTTCAGCGGATAAGAACTGAAAGAACAATAAAGGCAGATACTTGGACAGAAAGGAATTCCCACATATAAACTGTATCCGTTTTCATAATCAATATTCTTCAGTATCTCCCGCTCGCGATTTGCAATGGTAATCGCAAGAGCTGCTTTCTGCGGGCTGACAAGATACTTTTCCCGCATCTCTTTGGCGATTTCCGTATTCTTCATTCCGGATTCAATCATACCCATGGCAAGTTTCGCAGGACGGATACCGGTCAGATTTCCCCATGGAAGTGTCTTCCCGGTCATTTTTACCAGTACTCTGTACAGCACATATTTAATACTGTCCTTATTTTTTTTGCGAAGCTCTATAGCCTCCCGGGAACGCTTCGCCCCGGGTATTTCTTCAGATGTACCGCCGCTCTGGCAAGAAATAAGGGCATCCCCTGTCTGCCCTTCAATCATCTCTGCATGATCAACACCTTTGTGTTCTTCATTTTCATAACGAATTTCGTAACCGTCTCCGGTGCGTTCCACCCGGAACACAGTTCCATAAATCTTCTCTTCCTCTTCATAAGAAATATGGAACTCTGCTCCCGGATAAAAAGCTTTGATCAGTTCATAAATATCATGTTCAAATTCTCTGTCCAAAAACAGAATCTGGATTTTACACAAATGGATTATACCTCTTTTCGTAACCTATCGTGGTAGACGCATCATGTCCCGGATAAACTTCTGTTTCTTCCGGCAGGGAATCTACCAGCTTGTGGAGACTTCTGACAATCTGTGCGGTACTGCCTCCCGGGAAATCCGTTCTTCCTACAGATCCGTAAAACAGGGTATCTCCGCTGAAAAGAACCCCTTCCTCCTTCAGATAATAACAGCAGCTTCCGGGAGTATGCCCCGGTGTGAGCAGCATCTGTATGGAAAATCCTGCCGCTTCAAATACCTGAAGATCGTCAAGCAATTCATCCGGCTTTATGGAACATCCTGCCCCGTAATGCCCCGACATATTCATAGACGGTTCCTTCAGCATCTGCTGCTCAGCGCGGCTTGCATATACAGGAATCTTATACTGATTTCTCACTTCTTCCACAGCCAGGATATGGTCAAAATGTCCATGTGTCAGAAGAATCCCGGCAGGTTTTCCTCCGATCTCCGAAATCTTGCGGAAAATCTTATCCGCACAAGCTGCAGGATCCACAATCAGTACTTCTCCTGTTTCTTTGTTCTTTAAAAAATAACAGTTCGTAAATACATTTCCAAGAATACATTTGTGCAGTTCTAGTTTTGCCATAAATACTCCTTTTCAGCCTGTGGTACGCTCTACGTCAAGAACGCTCTCCACCTGGCGGATTTTTTCGATGAGGGTGTTCAGTTCTTCCTTGCTCTTCACTTCAAAACTCATGGAAATAGTTGCCTTTTCCTGTTTGTTCGTACGGCTGTTTACACTGCGCACATCAATCTTACGCTCTGTAAAAATCTTGGACAGATCTACCAGGAGTCCTGTACGATTGTTGGCAAATACATGAATTTCTGCCATATACTTCTCCGCGGTCTTCGTATCCGGCTGCTGCCACTCTGCCTCGATGAGACGTGTTCTGTCTATCTCCGGCATATTCAGGACATTCACACAATCTGTACGATGGATGGTAATTCCCCTACCTCTTGTAACAAAGCCGACAATTTCATCTCCGGGAATCGGGCTGCAGCATTTGGAAAAACGCACTGCAACATCATGGATTCCCTTAACCACAATACCGCTCTTGCTCTTGGCAATGTGAAGCTTCTCCTGATTCTCATTGGCAGCTTCCAGAACCTGCTCGTCTGTGAGATTCTTCTTGTTTTCTTTTTCGCAGGCTTCCATCAGTTTATTGAAAACCTGACCTTCTTTGAGGCCGCCATGGCCGATCGCCGCCAGTACAGACTCCCAGTCACGGAAGCCATATTTGCGCATGACTGCTTCCAGATACTGGGTTTTGGTGTAAGTGCTGATCTTATAACCTTTGGTTTTGGCATACTGTGCCAGCATGTCCTTGCCCTTCAGGATATTATCTTCCTTCAGTTCCTTCTTAAACCACTGGTTGATCTTATTCTTGGCCTGTGTGCTCTTGACAAGCTTCAGCCAGTCACGGCTTGGTCCCTGAGAATTCTGGGAAGTAATGATCTCAATTCTGTCACCGTTATTAATCTGATATTCAATGGGAACCAGTTTTCCGTTCACTCTGGCTCCTACCATCTTATTGCCAACCGCACTGTGCACACTGTAGGCAAAATCAATCGGAGTAGAACCATTAGGAAGTGTCTTGACATCTCCCTCAGGTGTAAAGCAGTAAACACTGTCTGCAAAAAGATCCAGGTCATTTTTCAGAAGGCTCATAAATTCTTTATTGTCAGACATGTCCCTCTGCCATTCCAGAATCTGACGCAGCCAGTTTAATTTTTCTTCTTCACTCTTGCCCACCGGAACTTTGCCGTCTGATGATTCTTTGTATTTCCAGTGAGCAGCAATACCATACTCTGCCGTCTTATGCATCTCAAAGGTACGGATCTGAATCTCGAACGGCTGGCCGTTGGGTCCGATCAGTGTCGTGTGAAGCGACTGATACATATTGGGTTTGGGCATGGCAATGTAATCCTTGAATCTGCCGGGGATCGGTTTGTACATCTCATGAATGACACCCAGAGCGGCATAACAGTCTTTCACTGTGTCCACAAGAATACGCACCGCAAAAAGGTCGTAGATCTGGTCAATCGTCTTATCCTGATTCACCATCTTCTTGTAAATACTGAAAAAATGCTTCACACGGCCATCCACCTGGGCTTTGATCCCGGCATCCTCCATGTGCTTCTTGACCTGCTGTACGATTCCATTTACAAACTCTTCACGAACGCTCTTGCGCAGTGCCACTTTCTCAACGAGGTCATAATATACATCAGGTTTCAGATATTTCAAAGACAGATCATCCAGTTCCACCTTGATTTTGGAAATACCAAGCCGCTGAGCGATCGGTGCATAAATGTCCATGGTCTCTCTGGCTTTTTCCTGCTGTTTTTCGGGACGCATGTACTGAAGAGTACGCATATTATGAAGACGGTCAGCAAGCTTAATCAGAATGACACGGATATCCTTGGCCATTGCAAGGAACATTTTTCTTAAATTCTCCGCCTGCAGCTCCACCTTGTCCGCTGAATAGGAAAGCTGTCCCAGCTTGGTAACGCCATCAACAAGAAGGGCAACTTCCGGACCGAATTCCTTTTCCACTTCTTCGTAAGTCATCCAGGTATCTTCTACCGCATCGTGAAGAAGCCCTGCCACAATTGTCTCTTTGTCAAGTTCCAGATCTGCCAGAATGATCGCCACACAGAGCGGATGGATAATATACGGCTCTCCGGACTTACGTTTCTGATCTTTGTGCGCCTCTCTGGCAACTTCATATGCTTTCTGTATCATGGAAATATCCGTGGACGGATGATACTTTTTTACGCTGGCAATCAGTTCATTATACAGAATGTCAGGACTTGTGAAATCATTCATGGATTTTACTGCCGCATCTGCTTTTCTGACGGATTCCAGCTTTTCTTTTTCGACCTCCAGAGAGGCCGGCTCCTGCACTGCCTTTTGTTTTTTTTCTGCCATACTCGGTTCCCCTCAATCCAATCTCTTATGCTGCAATACATAAAAACACTTCTTTGCCAGTACTATTTACCATCGTAACAGATTACAGATGATACATCATAACCTGCCAGCTTCTCCCGACCCTTCAGTCCGGCCAGCTCCATCAGAAATACAATTTTCACCACTTCGCCGCCTAGCTCTTCCACCATCTTAGCTGCAGCTTCTATCGTACCGCCGGTAGCGATCAGGTCATCAATAATGGCTACTTTCTGTCCGGGCTTGATGGAATCCTTATGCATCTCTATCGTTGCTGTGCCATATTCCAGATCATACTCTCTGGAAATAGTATCGCAGGGAAGTTTCCCCTTCTTGCGAACTAAAACAAATGGCTTATGCAGATTATAGGCAATTGGCATTCCGAAAATGAATCCTCTCGATTCCGCACCGACAATAACATCTACATCCACATCTTTCAAACAGTCCTGCATGGAGTCGATTGCCAGTTTCAAACCATCGGCATCCTGTAAAATACTTGTAACATCACGGAAAATAATGCCCGGTTCCGGAAAATCCGGTATGCTTCTAACATATTCCTCAATTTTTTTCATTTTTATCTTCCACTCCTTACACTGTTTTTCAGAATATTTTAAACTCTGCTATGTGATAAAATATCTGCACCTGTTCAGTACTTTTAACATGATTACTTACTGGTCAGTTACAAATAATCTATATTATAGCACCTTTTTTTTTCAGAATCAATGAAAACCCGACATACATCGGGGAATTGCATCAGGATCAGCTAACAATAATTGCGGATGACCGCCTGCAGCGTCTCACGCCCCTGATAGGAATTGATTTCCGGATAATAGGTCACTGAAATTGTATCATTACTTTCACAAAATTTTTTAAATTCTTCTGCTTCGCCAAAATATACTGCATCTGTCACACATCCCTGCGCATCCATCAGCTGCATTTTTGCCACATTATGATTCTTTCCCAAAATACGAAGACCTAAAACACGAAGGCCTTTCTGGGCAAACAGGGGCTTTGTATTGCCTTTCCCAAACGGTTCCAGCAGGGAAAGCTGCTCCACCAGTTCTTTTCCTGCATATCCAAGAGGCATGGGAACATCTATCACAACTTTGGGAACAAGCTCTTCCTCTGTCAGTGTACAGTTCTGATTCAGACGCCGGCGAAACTCATTGACATTCTCCTCTTTCAGAGAAAGTCCGGCAGCCATGGGATGTCCGCCGAATCTCTCAAGAAGATCTGCACATTTCACAAGCTCATCGTACATGGAATAGGCTTCAATGGAGCGTCCGCTGCCCTTCACCCCTGTCTCTCCTCTTGTCAGGATGAATGCAGGTTTATGATATCGCTCGCGGATTCTTCCGGCTATGATCCCTGCAAGACTTTCGTGACAGTCCGGCAAAAACAGGACAAGCACCCTGTCTTTTCCGACCGGTGTTTCTTCTACCAGCTTTACTGCCTCATCTTTGCCCTGTTCCGTCAGCGACTTACGGCTCTGATTGAGCGCAGTCAAATCTCCTGCAAGACGAGCTGCAGTACCTGCATCTTCTGATAAAAAAAGAGCGAGAGAACGCGATGCCGTATCAAGCCGTCCGCTTGCATTAATGCATGGTCCCAGCACAAATCCCACATGATAAGAGGATATTACGGCATCTTCCAGACCATTTGCCTGAATCAGCGCTCTCAGTCCATAATTGGATGTTTCCGACAGACGTTTCAGTCCTTCCTTTACGATAATACGGTTTTCCCCCTGAAGATCCATAACGTCGCCGACTGTGGCAATTGCAGCAAACTCAAGGAAATCCCAGATTTCTTCCCGGGGAATTCCCGCTCTTTCATATAAAGCCCATACCAGTTTCCATGCTACCACGGCACCGCAGATGTTTTTGAATGGATATGCACATTCCTGCTGTTTCGGATTGACCACCGCATCAGCAGTAGGTATTTTGAAAATACGCCTGTTTTCAACATCTTCATAGGGAACTTCGTGATGATCTGTAACCACTGTTGTAATTCCCAGCTCGCGGGCGGAAGCTATTTCATCTGATGCAGCAATTCCATTGTCACAGGTCACAATCGTATCAACTCCATCTTCCTTTGCCCGGAGGATCAGTTCCTGATGCATACCATAGCCGTCTGTGATCCTGTCCGGTATATAAGTATCCGCATTTCCTCCAAGCCGGCGGATTCCTTTCAGAAGAATATATGTGGATGTAACGCCATCAATATCGTAATCTCCAATGATCCGTATTTTTCTCTGACGGTTTATTTTATCCATCAGAATTTCCACAGCCTTTTCCATATCTTTCAAAAGCCATGGGGACGGCAGCTCATCCAGTCCGCCATAGAGATATGTGCGGATGTTTTCCATTCCTGTCACATCACGGTTTCTGATCAGTCTGGCGATCACGGGATCGATCCCGAAAGTTTCGCTGATTTCCTGAAAATTGGCACGTTTGGCTGTTACAACCCATTTTTCCATAGTTATTTTTTCCTCTCACTTATCAAACCAAAACATCCCGGGGCAGGTCTTTTTCCTGTCCCGGGATACGTTTTCTTTTTTATTTATTTTCTTCAGAATTTTTTGCAGCTGCTTCCTGGGCTGCAAGTCGTTCCGCTACTCTTTTGCGGTTTTTCTTCTTCGGCTGAGCCGGATCTTTTTTGGCCTGTCCGGAACCTGCTGTTTTCTTTTCAGCCGGAACTTTTCCTTCTTTTGCAGAAGTTTTCGCTGCAGATACTGCAGCTACAGCCGGCTGTACGCCGCCCTGGAATTTTTTCTTAAATACCAGCCACAGAGCACCGGTGATGCATACAGAAGAATATGCACCGCAGATAATACCAACCATCAGAGGTGCTGCGAATTCACGGATGGAAGAAACACCCATAATGAAAAGGATCGCAACCATGATGAAAGTTGTGACAGAAGTATAAATACTTCTTGTCAGAGTTTCTGTGATACTGGTGTTTACAATTTCTTCAAGGTTATCCAGACGGCTGCTTCCGTGAAGATTCTCACGAATACGGTCGAAAATAACGATGGTAGCGTTAATCGAATAACCTACAATTGTCAGCATACATGCGATAAATGTATTACCGACCGATACACGCGCAATTGCATAGAAGGTAAGAACGATCAGCACATCATGAAGAAGTGCAAGTACCGCACTGCCTGCAAAGCGGATATCCTTAAAACGGAACCAGATGTAAAGAAGCATGAATATTGTTGCAACGATTACTGCAATCACTGCATCCTGACGCATCTCAGAACTTACAGTAGCAGAAATGCTTTCTGCAGAAATCAGGCTCTCATCAACACCAAATTCATCCACCAGCGCCTGATTCAGTGATTCACGTTCAGCAAGAGCCAGCGCACGGGTTTTGATAATAACCTGATTCGTTCCAACAACTTTTGTCGTCTGAACATTCTTATCTCCGGTCACTTCTTCAACAACAGGAGTCACCTCAGAATCAATCTGTTTGATATCCATCTCTTCGTTGAAAGTTACATTTGTGGATGTACCGCCGGAAAATTCCAGGCTGTAATTCAGCGCTTTGCCTTCCGTCTGGCTGTGGATCAGCATAAATACAGGTCCAAGAATGATCAGTACAAGAGAAAGAGTAAAGAACACTTTGCGTTTTCCAACAAAATCAATTGCTTTTCTTTCTTTTGCACGGCCATAATATTTTTCATCCCGAACGCCCACCGCATAAAAAGCATTTACGATCAGTCTGGAAACAACAAGTGCCGTAAACATGGAAATCACGATACCCATAGCAAGAGTATATGCAAATCCCTTAACAGAACCGGATCCCAGCCACATCAGCACAAATGATGCAATTAATGTAGTGATATTTCCGTCAAAAATCGCAGAAAATGCTTTTTTGAAACCGCTCCGGATCGCATTGTGTACAGACAATCCGGCTGTAATTTCCTCGCGGATTCGTGCATAAATAATAACATTCGCATCCACTGCCATACCAATACCCAGAATAATACCTGCAATACCCGGAAGCGTAAGGGTAATGTCGAAGGCATTCAGGGAAATCAGCATCAGTGCTGTATAAAGAACAAGTGCAACAGCTGCAACAAGTCCCGGGATACGATATGCAAAGATCATAAACAGGATTACCAGAACAAGGCCGATTGCAGCAGCCTTTACACTGGTGGCAATTGCTTCTTCACCAAGCTGTGCCGCAACTACGCTGGAACGAAGTTCTTCGAGTTCCAGGCTGAGGGAACCGATACGGATATAGGAAGCAAGGTTCTGCGCCTCTTCCACATCGGACATACCGGTAATCTGCGCTTTGCCTCCGGTAATTGCTTCATTAACGTTCGGAGCACTTAATACTCTGTTATCATAAACAATCGCAATCTGTTTTCCAACGTTTGCTTCTGTTGCTTCAGCAAATTTATCTTTACCTTCATCGGTAAGTACCAGGCTGACGATGTATTCTTTTGTGCTGTTCTGGTCATTCTGATATGCACCGCCTGTTGCATCTGCCACATCTGTACCTTCCAGTACAACAGAACCGGCTTCACGGATTTCATCCAGGCTTCTGGTAAGGACATATTCTGTACCGCTATACTCGAAGTTTGTATTTCCGTCCTCATCTGTCTGCTCAATAAAGCAGAGTGAACCGGGTTTTCCAAGTTCTTCAAGAATTGCATTGGCATCTGTTACGCCCGGAATCTCCACATTGATACGGTTGGAGCCTTCCTGATATACCTGAGCTTCAGTGCTGTACTGTTCCACACGTTTCTGCAGCTTATAGACTGTATCAGACATATCCTCGCTGCTTGGGTTGCTTTCTTTGGTCTGGTAAGTAATGCTGACACCGCCGGACAGGTCAAGACCTGTATTAATATTCTTAGCTGAACCTGTGCCGGTAGGTCCGAAACCTACAGCTGCTGTGTAGCACAGAAGTACAGTAAGAACGGCAGTCAGAAGCAGTACTACGACCCCTCTGTTTTTCTTCATTGTTTTTCCCTTTCTAGCTTATTACTTATTCCGCTAATGCGGCTTTTATCATGATAGCGCACTCCACACGCTTCCTCTGGAGTTCGCATCCGATTTCATAATTCCCCTTAACATCTCCCTGGAAATGATAAGCATTGGCAACACATCCTCCGCTGCAGTAAAATCTTGCAAAGCAATCTCTGCAGGATTCTTTTGTATAAACATTGCATCCTGCAAATTCTTCTCTGACCTGGGGGCGGATGATTCCCTCATCCACATTTCCCATCAGATACTTCTCTTCTCCCACAAACTGGTGACAGGGATACAAATCTCCCCACGGAGTCACCGCAAGATATTCCGTACCGGAACCACAGCCGGACAAACGCTTGTAAACACATGGACCTCCGGTCAGATCGATCATGAAATGGAAGAAATTAAATCCTTTTCCTTCTTTTTCTCTTTTGATCATCTCTTTTGCCAGAGTATCGTATTCCTCCAGGATCTGAGGAATATCTTCCTCACAGATCGCATAATCTTCTTCCTCAGGAGCCACCACCGGTTCCACAGAGATCTGTTTAAATCCAAGGTCCGCAAGATGCAGAACATCTTTGGAAAAATCCAGATTATGATGAGTAAATGTACCTCTCACATAATATTTGTCCTGATTCCTGGACTCTGCAAATTTCAGGAATTTGGGCATGATCAGATCATAGCTGCCTGCGCCCTTGCGGAAAGGCCTCATATAGTCGTGAACTTCCTTCCGTCCATCCACGCTTAACACTACATTTCCCATTTCTTTATTGCAGAATTCCATGATCTCATCATTGAGAAGCACTCCATTTGTAGTCAGTGTAAAACGGAATTTCTTATTGTGGAGCTTTTCCTGCTCTCTTCCGTATTTCACCAGATCTTTTACTACCTCCCAGTTCATCAGCGGTTCACCGCCGAAGAAATCCACTTCCAGATTGCGTCTGCTACCGGAATTGGCGATTAGGAAATCCAGAGCCTTCCTGCCTACTTCATAGGACATAAGTGCTCTTCTTCCATGATACTCCCCTTCTTCCGCAAAGCAGTAACGGCATGCAAGATTACAGTCATGAGCAATATGAAGGCAAAGAGCCTTTACAACTGTCTGACGGTTCATGCTGAATTCTTCAATGGCATTTTCATAAATATCTTTTGTAAAAAGCATTCCCTCTTCCTGAAGCTTACGGCATTCTTCTACAGATGTCCTGACTGCTTCAGCCGGGAACTTGTCACCAAGCTTATCCACAATGGCTTCCTGTGATTCTTCTGTCTCAAAGTAAGGCAGGACTTCATAGGTAACATCATCTACAACATGAATGCAGCCACTGTTAATATCCAGAACAATGTTATACCCATTGTTCTGATATCTGTGAATCAGACTCATTTTTCAGTATCCTTTCCTGACTTTTATAAATCGTGAAGACTGCCTGAGCAGACATTCACTTCGTATGCAAAACATAAGAATAAGCAGCGGATTAAAAAACCCGCTGCTTACCATTTCGCACAGAGCGGCTCTTATTTGTGCTCGCAGCTCTGGTTTCCTACTGTACAGGAAGTCTTGCAAGCAGACTGGCAAGAAGTCTGACATTCGCCACATCCGCCTTTTTTTACTGTGTTCTGAAGATTCTTTGTATTTAATGTTTTAATATGTTCCATCGAGGTATCCTCCTTATGTATTATATGTCTCCGCATAGTATAGCATAAAACTTTTTGTTTTTAAAGTCTTTTTTTCATTATCTCTCATCGGTTACGACAGCATTCCTCCAAGTGCTCCTCCGCCCAGGCACATCAGAAAAGTAGTAACTGCATGCCGGAATGTCATATCCCATTTTCCCTGCACTGCAAAAGAGACGATGAGCAAAAGAAGAAAATAACATAATCCTACAATCACACCCCAGAGATATTTGTCTTTGCGCACGATCTTTCCGGCAAGAAAGCCGCCTGTCAGGCAGGCGATCACATAAACGGCAAGGATTCCAATCGCAACCGGTGCCTCTCCCAGATCAAATTTGAACAGCAGAAATGCCAGCAGCAATAGAAATACACCCGTCAGTGCATAAGCAAACAGCAGAGATTTCAGAACAGCCTTCACTTTCATAAAAACAGCCCTCCCATTGAAATATATGGAAGGGCTGATGTTTTTATGTCTTTATGAATTATTTTTATGTCTTTATGAATTATTATTCTTCCTTCATTAAGATCATTTTTTTCTTAAGATTATTTTTTCTTTCTTCTGATAAACAGTATGACCACAATGATAATCACAGCGGCTATCACAAGAATCACAAACGGAAGAATCTGTGTATTATCTCCGGTCTGTACCGCCTGGCTGGAAGTCGTCCGGCCGGATGATGCATTGTTTTCAGACTGGCTTGTCTGTGCGCTTCCGGATGTTCCGTCGCTTATAGCAGAATTTCCGCTGTTATTCGAAGAACCGGAACTGTCTGATGTGGAGGATGCTGTATTACCGGAACTGCTTCCTGCATTTCCTGTACTGCTGCCCGCACTTCCGCTGCCATTCGCTGTACCGCCTGAACTGTTTCCTGAACTGCCTCCCGGAACAGACGGTGCTTTTGTCGGAACTGCTGTCGGTGTAGGGGTTGTATAATTATTTTCCACACCTTCTTCTCCCACAATAGTCTTGCTTCCGGCTATTCCGAACGGACTGAAGGAATGAGTACTGAAAATCATTGTAGTTCCGTTCACACTTGGAATGATCGTTTCTGTCGCTCCATTGTCCAGCAGATGCTCAATTGTATAATCATATCCTTCTTTTACCGGAATGGTAACACTGATGTATTCTCCGTCAGGGATTTCATATTCTGTGTCATTCTTCAGATCCCAGAGTTCAAATTCATAGGATCTGAAAATTGTCGCTTCAGACTCGTTGGTAAATTCATAGTTCTCTCCGCTGGTAGCACGGAACTGTACATACCATGGAAGATTGATGCCGGAAACGGAAATACCGTCACAACTGTGGTTCTCCAGCGAACGCTGTTCCATTTCTTCTTCTGTCAGATTCTCTTCTGCTGTTACCGGTCTTTCATCGACAATTTCCTCGTCAATACGGTCAAAAATATTATCCGGAATTTCTTCATCTTTTTTATTATCTGTGTTGGTATCTGTCTTATTATCTGTGTTTTTTTCATCTTCCGTTTGTCCGGCATTCTGGTTCTCTTTGTCATTTACAGTTTCCTGATTTTTCAGGGAACCATTCTCTTCCTGAGAACTGCTATCTTCAGCAGAATCCTGTTTATCTTCTTTTGAAGGATCCGGTTCTTCAGATATGGTTTCGGAAGTTTCATCTGTTACTTCTGTATCCTCCTTGGACGAATCTTCTGGAATATTTTCCGCTGTGGTATCTGCAGTATCTTTGGTATTCGTGGTATCTTTGATATCCGTATTATCATTATCTTTGTCCGTCTGTTCTCCGGCATTATCATCTGCAGACATCCCTGTCTGTGTACCTGAGGAACTGTCACCGGTGTTGTGATTTGTTTCTCCATCAGCAATCTGCCCGGACTCATTTGTATCTGCTTCTTCAGATGCTATTTCCTCTTCATTTGTTATTTGCTCCTCATATTCCTCTTCCGAGCCGGTTACATCCGAGCTCTCATCATATTCTTCTTCATCTGCCTCAATGCTGCTCACAACTACTGTCACATACCCGGTAATTTTATCAGATTCTCCATCCCAGCTGACAATTCTGGACAGATCAAAAGATTCGGCCGGACGAAAAATAACTTCAAAAGCTTCAGAACGCTTTGTGGGTATCTGACTGTCATCAGCCCAGGAAAGTTTTCCGTACTCACACTTCGGTAAAGAAATATCGGAAAGCGGAACCGGTGTTTCTATCGTAATATTATCAGGAAATATGGAACTTGTTTCGATTGCAGTACTGCGGTTCTGTGCAACGACAGACACCACCTGTCCGCTTAACAACGCTGCCGACAACACTGCTGCAGCCACCAACTGAACATTTCTTCTGTTTGTTTTTTTCATTTTCTTCTTCATCTTCGTCATTTTACACCTCTGCGCAACTCACTCTGCATCAACACTCACCTGCAGCTGTCCCTTTTTATCAGAAATCATCTGTAGAACAGCACTCATATTTCTATATTGCCAAGGACAGCCAAAGCAAACAGCCATCCCAATTTTAAATCTCACTTTAACAGTATATCAAAGTTTTAATCTTTTGTAAATATTTTGTAATAATTATTTTCATTTTATGACAAAAAGTATCATAACATACTATTCACGATTTGGACAGCCCCTAAATTATCTTTTTTTGGTTATTGCAAATATCCTTGTTTTACTGTATATTTGACTTTATATATTTTTATTTTCATTATAAAAAGGAGTGAATGAAATTTTGGACTCAAGTGTTCCTATACAAGCGCTTCTGGTTCTGATTCTGGTACTGCTCTCCGCATTTTTTTCTTCTGCAGAGACAGCCATGACCACAGTCAACAGGATACGTGTCCAGTCCCTGGTCGAACAGGGCAACAAACGGGCAGTTATACTGGATAAAGTCATCTCCGACTCCAGTAAAATGCTCAGTACTATTTTAATTGGAAACAATATTGTAAATATGGCTGCATCTTCTTTGATGACAACTCTTACCATCAAGGTTCTTGGAAATGTATATGTAGGACTTGCAACCGGTTTTCTGACATTGCTGATCCTGATTTTTGGAGAGATCACACCGAAAACCCTCGCCTCTATTCATTCGGAGAAGCTTTCTTTATCCTACGCTCGTGTTATATATTTTCTGATGATTATTTTAACACCTGTCGTTTATATCATCGGCAAACTTTCCAATGGTGTGATGTTTCTCCTGAGGGTGGATCCTGACGCAAAGCATAACACGATGACCGAGCACGAGCTGAGAACCCTTGTAAACGTCAGTCAGGAAGACGGTGTCATCGAAAGTGAAGAAAAGCAGATGATCTACAATGTATTCGATTTTGGTGATTCCACAGCAAAAGATGTCATGATTCCCAGGATTGATATGACATTTATCAATATCTCTTCCACTTTTGAAGAACTGATTGATATTTTCAGAGAAGACATGCATACACGCTTTCCGGTTTATGAAGATAATACAGACAATGTCATTGGTATTATCAATATCAAAGATCTTCTGCTTTATCCCAAAGATAAACCTTTTTCTATCAGAGAGATCCTGCGCGAGCCATATTTTACCTATGAATATAAGTCAACTGCAGACCTGATGCTTGAAATGCGCAAAGCTTCCGTAAATCTTGCCATTGTTCTGGATGAGTACGGTGCTACTGCCGGACTGGTGACACTGGAAGACCTTCTGGAAGAAATCGTCGGTGAAATCCGGGACGAGTACGATGAAGACGAGGAAGAACCAATTAAGGAAATACAGCCCGGTATTGAATACACCGCCCTCGGCTCAGCCAAACTGGATGATATCAATGATGTTCTCCAGATCAATCTTACTTCTGAAGATTACGATTCTATTGGCGGGTATATTATTGAACAGTTAGACTGCCTGCCCGGTCACGGACAGTCCGTAACAACAGACAGCGGCATCCGTCTGGTCGTGGATGATATTGATAAAAACCGAATTGAACTAGTACACATCTGGCTTCCTGAAAAAGAACAGGCAGCACAGGAAGACGAACATAGATAGGAAGCACAAAACAGCCGGTATACCGGCTGTTTTTTTTGTAAAAAATCATTTCTGCGACACTGTCACAGTTTTATGAATGAAAAATATTTTACCACTATTGCCATTCAGCTACAGCATCAGCGGAAATTGAGTAATGATTCTGGATATCTCACCGGTGACTGCATTTCTTCCCTCCAGAGTTTCCTTCCAGTTGCTGCGGCTGATTCCATCCGGGAATGACGGACAGACATAAAAACGCGCTTCCGGAAATGATAACTGATAATACATCAGCGAACGTCTTGCATGGTAGCTTTTACAGCAAAGAATGGCTGTTTTTACAGTAAGTCCGGCTGCATCTGTCACTTTTCTGGATAATTTCGCATTTTCATAGGTAAACGTAGACTGATCCTCTTTGAGAATCGCATGTTCCGGCACCCCGTTTTTCATAAGAACATCTTTGAGGAACTCAAATTCTGTATGATATTCCCCGCTGTATTTATCCTGCTGTGCAAGAACTCCCGAAAACTCCCCTGTTACAATACTGTACCGTCCGCTCGGAAGAACATACGGCGCATATCCTTCTCTGTATAACAAAGCCGCATGCTCTGCCATCTGAGGATATCCATTACCTGGTACAAAAATAATGTCTGCCTTTTCCGGTTTGTCCTCTGCAAAAACAAATTCCTCCGCGTGATCCAGAAAAAGCTCATATGGATTCCCTGTATCAGCTAAAGTTTTTATGTTAGTATTTTTATCATTCATCGTATAATATCCTCTTCTGAATTTGATTTTTATATCCCACACATCATAGCACAAGTATAAAAAAAAGACCAGATATATCATAAATAATCTGGTCTTTACAGAAATGCATCTGTTATTAACCCTGTTCCTATCAGTACAGTTCACGCTGCCGGGGATTCTATTTTGTCACAATGAGAGTACTGTATCCGTCATCCCGCAAACGCTGTTCCATATTTACAGCATTTCCCAGCTGAAGGAATGCACCTACCTGTACTTTATACAACCCATCCTGGTAAATCAGAAATGCCGGGTATCCTTTGTCCGTAAGTTGGTACAGCATGCGGTCTGCATTTTCTTTATTCCGGAAAATTCCTGTCTGTACCCGGTAATAAGTGGGACCTTCGATCTCATTTTCCTCCAGAGTTCCCAATATTGCATTTGCAATTCCCTCAGCGATTTCATCAAATTTTTCATCAAAAAGCTGATTGTCTATATCGGAATTTATAAATCCTATCTCCAATAAAAGTGCAGGCATTTTTGTCCTTCGCAGCACTACAAGCCCCGGCCGCTCTTCTATCCCGATTTCCCGAAATCCCACTTCTCCCATGGCGCCAAGGATGTTTTCAGCCATCTCAAATTTGATACCTCTTTTGTCATACAGCAGAATTTCCACACCATCATATTGATTTGCTCTCGGGCTGCTGTTTCTGTGAAAAGAGATAAAAAAATTCGCCCCTGACTGATTTGCAAGCATTGCTTTCTCAAAAGGCGTCTGATAAACATCGGTTGTTCGGGTGTAAACCACATCAATTCCATTTTCTGACAAAATCTTACCAACAGCGAGCATCAGCCGCAGATTGTCATCCTTTTCCTGGCGCCCTTCATATACAGCTCCGGGATCAGCACCCCCGTGTCCGGCGTCCAGCATAATCTTATATTCCGGCACGATCAAAACTCCTTATGAAAGATGATTCCTGTTTATTATATGCATCTGCAAAACAGGTTGACATTCCTGCAAACGCATTCCGCTTATGAGAAGTATATCATTCCCATGTAAACTTACCACTTTCCCTGTTATAGTGATAAATATAGTAACTGAGAAAATCTTCTTCAGGTGTCGCCTCCTGCACAGTTTCTTTTAAAACATTCCTCAATTCTTCCACATCCACCGCTCTGTCATTATGGATCATCACTTCATGAATGCTGGTAAAAACCATATAATATCCGCTGCCCATAAGATTTCCAATCCGCTCCGCCACGCCGGGCAAAAAGACTGCAACAGCTCCATTAGTCCGTTCAGTCGTACTCAGACAATTACCTCTTGCATCTTTGTTGAGTGTAAAATTGGACAGTATATTCATAAAGTTTTCTCCATTATAGTCCGGTTCAAAGATCAGACGCTCCCATCGAAAGATTCTGGGCGGGCTGATATAATATGTATTCAGAAGAGCTTTTCCAAAAACCTCTTCACTGTCCATATTCCATCTCTCCAACATATCACAGCGAATTTTAAAGCTGGAAACAATGCCGTCAAAATTCCCCATCCGAATATAAAGCACAAGAGCGATGTCACCGATTTTACGATAAATCGCATGCTTCAGATCATCTTTATTCTTATCAAAATTCAGTAAACGAATAAACAAATCTGATTTAATTTTTTCATAATCATCCAGATCATGCACTTTTTCCAAAATTCCGGAATCACTCATCCGGTTCAGTTCTGTCATTGTACGGCCTGCAATCTCTTCAATCGGTTCTCCATCAAGATAATTCTCATATAACTCTCTGGCATACAGTCCGCATATTTCCCGGCTGTTCTCACTGATTCCGCACTCCACAAAGATTCTGTCCCCGTTGGTTTGAGGATAATCATCTTTCCTCTTAAAGTAAACTCTGCTCTCATCATATCCTGTGCCAATAATCAGAGCACGTCTCAATTTCTCCACAAAAGCTTCATACTCTTTTTCCATATTTAGTTCCTTTCATTACTGCTGTGAAAATTTGCAGGCGAACGCCTGAGATACTGAAAAAGATACCGGATGCTGCTCAAACTGAAAGCAGCTTCCATCATGATGCACGGAAAGAATGCATTTCCGCATAAATTCCTGCGTTGACTTAATCGGGATTGTTCATCCCCTGTTGAGTTGCTGTATCATCAGTATAGAGCATATCTGAATATTTTGTAAAGAAAAAGAGTTCGACAAGATGTGACAGATTCCGACAGAAAGGATTCCCCAATGATTATTGTTCTTGGAACCGCTTTTCTGCTGCTGGCCGTTGAAGACTGGCTGGACGGAACGGTTGCTGTATCAGGCCTGCTGGCTGTAATGAGTATGGCTATGGTTTTGGCTATGCGAAGTGTTCCGGAAGTAACTGTCCGTCTTCAGGAAAAATTCGGAAAACTGTGGCTTGGCACTGAACTGAACAACAAAGAACGCTTATACTGCACAATTGCCTATCTGCCAAAAGCAACCGTCCAAGCAGCAATAGGATCTGTTTCCCTTGCACTTGGACTTCCCTGCGGAAAAATTGTTCTTTCAGTGGCGGTAATGTCTATTCTGATTACAGCACCACTTGGAGCAATCGGGATGGATCAGAATTATAAAAACTGTTGGTAAAAAAAAGTAATAAAAATTCCAACGAGACCTGCAGTTATTGAAAATCTGCAGGTCTCTGACTCTAAACGAAAATATGTGCTTACACAGAAATCACCATATATAATAGTCTATTGCCTATACACCATATAATATTCTATTGATTATACACCATATATAATATGCTATTACATAGCTCTATGTACCGGTAATTGTCAAGATAGTTGTCAGTAAAATATTGATTTTTATTGGTTACATTTCATCAGGGCTGCTGAATTCTACTCCGGGTTACAATCATCTGTCAATGACAAGGCAAGTTGCTGCGCAATCATTGACAGATGATTGCA
>JALEHU010000067.1 GCA_022770365.1 Blautia sp.
CTTTCCCCACTTCAGCATCATATACAGGTTCTTTCGTTCCCGGCACCACCGGCACGCCCGCTTCCATCATCGTTTTTCTGGCATGAGATTTATTACCCATTTTATCAATGACATCTGCTTTCGGTCCGATAAAAGTAATCCCGTTTTCTTCACATCTGCGGACAAATTCACTGTTCTCCGATAAAAATCCAAAACCTGGATGAATTGCATCCGCACCCATATTTTTTGCTGCTGTGATAATTCTGTCCATATTCAGATAACTGTTCTTTGCAGGTCCTTCCCCGATACAGATTCTCTGATCCGCCAGCTGTACATGAAGACTTTTGGCGTCTTCCTTCGAATAAACAGCCACACTCCGGATTCCCATGTTCCGGCATGCACGGACAATACGAACCGCAATTTCCCCACGGTTGGCAATTAAAATTTTATTAAACAAGTCTCCAACCTCCTTCTGGTTCTTATAATTTCTTCACTCGGAACAGTGGCTGTCCATATTCTACTTTCTGCTCATTGCTCACCAGAACAGCCTCAATTTCACAGTCAAATTCACTCTGGATTTCATTCATCAGCTTCATAGCCTCCAGAATACATACGGTCTGACCATTTTTTACCTGATCACCCACTTTTACAAATGCTGGTGCATCCGGAGCCGGAGCTGAATAAAATGTACCTACAATCGGAGAGACAATAAATAATTTCTCATCCTCTTCTTCCGCTTCCACCTTTGCTGCCTCGCCTACAGGTGCTGCTGCCGGTGACGGTGCTGCCGTCGGTGCAGATCCGGTCACCACTACAGGCGGATGATCCAGTTTGCTCATCGTAATTTTCATATCGCCTTCTTTATAAGTAAATTCTGTCAGAGAAGAATTCTCAATTATTTTTACCAAGCCTTCAATTTTTTCTAAATCCATTCGTATCTCTCCTTTTCTATGATTCAAACAGCTTTGCCAGACGTTTTGCCACCAGACGGCAATCCAATACTTCCTTACATGGCTGATGTATGATTTTTCTCATCTCATCCAGCTCTTTCAGCTCTTCCATATACAGACGCTGTGCTTCCTGAACGGAAATTGGCTGAAATCTTACCTTGTGATCTGTTTTCCTCTGTACCAGTTTGGGTATATCCACAGACGCCACTGTGGCAATCTTTGCATAGCCGCCGGTTGTCTGTCGGTCTGCCAGAAGAATGATCGGTTTTCCATGAGACGGCACCTGTATGGATCCAAAAGCGATTCCATCGGAAATGATATCCGAAGTATCTTTTGGTGCGATAAACGGTCCCTCCAGCCGGCATCCCATCCTGTCAAAATCACTGGTTACTATATACTCACTGTTTAAAAATGTTTCTACTCCTTGTTTACTGAAAAGATCATCCTGCGGTCCCATCACAACTCTGAGTGTGGTTTCCTCCTGATCATATTCATTGATATCCAGTTTTCTGGACAGAAAAAACGGAAGATAACGTCTCTTGATTCGGAAATTAATATAATCATCCGCTTTTAATTTTCTTCCCTTGAATCCTCCCTGATGACTTTTCAGATTGGTGCAGCGGCTTCCCATCACCACAGGTACATCCAGATAGCTTGAAAACGCCACATATCCACGGCTTCCTGTCCTTGCACTTCCAAATTTTAGAATGTCGCCTTTGTTCATGTAAAGTGCCGTGTACATAGGTACGGGCTCTCCATTCACAGTAGGCTGAAAATCTCCTCCGGTAATTGCAATGATCGTAGCAGAAGTAAACTGCAGTGTAGGGCCAATCAATGTAAATTCCAGAACCGCTTCATTCTCGGGATTGTCCAGAAGAAGATTGGCAATTTTAAAGGAACGAACATCCATTACACCCGCCACACTGAAGCCCTGGCTCTGATAACCGGTACGTCCCAGATCCTGCACGGTTGTCAGCATACCGCTTTTCAATATACGAATTCCCATCTTACACCTCTCCTTCATGAATCACGCACTGATATTCGCCGCGTTCCACTTGTTCTTTAATCCTATGATATTCCTCTTCATCTATCGGAATAAAACGAATATAATCACCCGCCTCCAATAAAATCGGGACTTCCCGGTCAGGATCATATGTTTTAACAGGTGTCATTCCCATCAGCTGCCAGCCTCCCGGTGAATCCAGCGGATAAATACCTGTCTGAGATCCACCGATTCCCACACTCCCCGCATTGATCTTAATCCTCGGATTTGCAAGACGCGGTGTATGGATTCTCTCGTCAAGTCCTCCCAGATAACAGAATCCCGGAAGGAATCCAAGCATGTAGATCAGATAATCTCTGGATGAATGGATCTGAATCACTTCTTCTTCCGTCAAACCTGCATGCTGTGCAATATTGGCAATATCCGGTCCGTATTCACCGCCATAACAGACCGGTATTTCAAATACTTTCTTTCGTCCTGCACCGGCTTTGGCATCAATTTTCACAATGCTCTGAACCCTCTCTCTGATCTCATCATACTGGATGACCCGCGGGTCGTAATTGATGAGAAGAGAACAGAATGCAGGAATCATATCCGTTACGCCTTCAATATGCTGTTCTTTCATCAGCTGTACAGTAGCGGCGATCTTCCTGTTGATATCCGGACTGATTTCCTTGCCGAATTCAACCAGAAGAGAAGAATCCCCTGCTGTTAATATTCGAATATTTTTCTGCATATGAATCCTGATTTCCTTTCAAAGTAATTAAGTCAAAAAGGTGCAACCAGTATGGCTACACCTTTTATATTATTTCTTAAATTATACAAACAGTGAACCCATCTTGGATACAAATGTAGTAATTCCCAGATATGCGGAAATAATTACAACCACAATACCAAGAACAAGAAGCCATGTCGGATGTTTGTAGCTGCTGCCCATAATCGATTTTTTCTGGGAAGCGATCAGACAGATTCCCAGAGTGATCGGCAGAATCAGACCGTTCAGCGCACCTGCCAGAACCAGAAGTGTTGCCGGCTGTCCGATAGCAACCATAATAATAGTGGAAACTGCGATAAATCCAATAATGACCCAGTTCTCATTTTTCTCAATTGCAGGATGGAACGTCTTCAGGAATGACACGGAAGTATATGCTGCACCGATAATAGAAGTAATCGCTGCGCAAAGAAGTACCAGACCTGCAAAACGATATCCGATCTCACCTGCACCCTGTCTGAATGCATCTGCTGCAGGGTTGGAAGAATCCAGAGTAACGCCTTTCACAACAACGCCGAGAACGGCCAGGAACAGGAAAATACGAACGATTGTGGCAATTCCGATTCCCATGATGGAACTCTTATTGATTTCTTTAAGGTTTTTCTCTCCGGTGATACCGGCATCGATCAGGCGGTGTGCACCTGCAAAAGTAATGTATCCGCCTACAGTACCCCCAAGCAGGGTGATGATTGCAGGAATCAGTTCAGATACTCCGGTCTCCGGAACAAAAGTATTCTTCAGCGCGGAGCCGATCGGCGGTTTTACCACAATAATAATTCCAAAAATAACAACAATCATGATACCGCCGAGGATCTTGGTCAGGGTATCCATCGCTGATTTTGCATTCTTGAGAAGGAAGATTACGATTGCCAGACCTCCGGCAAGTATACATCCCACACTGTTCGGAATTCCAAGTAATGTGTTAAATCCAAGAGCACCGCCTCCCACATTACCAATGTTAAAAGCAAGTCCTCCAAGTGCCACCATAAATGCAACAAAGTATCCCAGTCCCGGAAGAACTCTGTTCGCTACCTCCTGACCGCGAAGACCTGTGGTACAAAGTACTCTCCAGATATTCATCTGTGCAATTGCCGCCAGAATAATGGAAACCAGAATTACAAATCCAAAGCTTGCTTTTTCTGTTCCGGTAAACTGTGCTGTCTGCGTCAGGAATCCTGGTCCGATTGCTGATGTTGCCATCAGGAACGCTGCCCCCAGCAGGGCGCCTCCGCCTTTTTTCTTTTCGTTCATGTAAAACCCTCCTTCTTCCGGCAATCATCCTGAACCTGTCCGCTTATTCAGCAGCAGTAACCACTGTACAATTGCCTGTTTCATTTTGTGATGATGGAGTCAAAAGATATTTTGACTCTGATATCATATTGTTTAATTATACTAAAAATTCTGCATATTCACAAGACAAACGTAAATATATCTTAAAAATTAAAATTTCATTCACATTTAAACCAATTCCATTAAATTTTAATTACATGATACCAGTAAAAAACGGATCATTTTCCACCAGCTGTCGGAACTGCTCACCATACTCCTGTTTAAAGGAATCACTGTTAAACAGATATTCGCAAGTCACCGTGTGTGTTCCATACTGATCCACCCTGAAAAAGAAACCGATATTGTTCTGCGCATCACATCTCACATACAGATTTTTATAGCAGACATCATTTTCAAAATCCACCATCTCATAAATCTGTTTTATCAGCGCTATGGAATCTTCGGGCATCGAATCATTTGTCTCCAGCTCCAGCCACACTTTCAGGTAACCGCTGTCATCCACGGATATTCGGGCGGTCGGACAAACCTGCAGAATCTTCTCCTGAAGTTCTTCCTGACGTTTCTCAATAACAGACTGTAACCCAAAGACCTGATCCGCATTTTCCACATTAACCAGCCTGGCCCCCTCCAGAGAAAATGCAACCGGCATCTTTTCTCCACTGATCAGTTCCTGAAGAAAATCCAGCAGATATCCGTATTCTTCTGTAAGCACATCAATCCCCCATACAAAAAGATTGTCAAAATACAGCACTCCTGTATCAAGGCTTTCCTGCGCCGCTTCCGGTGTACATCGCGCAACAGGCAGATTACCGACTGTCAGATAGAAATCTGTACACTGCGATTTTCCAATCTGCTTCAGAACATTCTTCCATGAATCAAGCTCAAACTTATTCAACGAAACTTCTATCGTATAAATGCCGTTCTCCTGGTCATAGGAAAATGCATTTTTATCCACGGTAACCGATGGATAAAACTTATTTTCCAGAGAAACAGGATTAAATGAGGATCCGATCATATTCACAATCTGATTATTAAGCAGATCCGGCGCCATTTTCACGCTGAAATTCATCGGTGAATGTTATCTCAAAATAATAGTATTCTCCCATATCTGACAGAGAAGCGGTCTCTTCCAGGACATACGATGGAAAAAATTCATCCGGATCCAGTCCCTCAATGGAACCCCTTAGATATTCCAGATTCTTGATATCTGACCGCTGAATTTCCATGGTTTCATCTGAATCTGAATCCTGTAAATACAGCTTTATAGCACGGCTGAGATAACAGCGCAGATATTCCTGAACGTCGGTCCGGTCAAATTTTTTCAGCGGAATTGAAATATCAATTTCATCATTATGTATATCCAGTGAATACTTGCTGTCACCGGCAAAAATTGATATTCTCTCTTTCAGGATATCAATTGCATCATAATACTCTGATGCATTCATCTCATCCGATGCAGTCAGAATAATTGACACATTGTCTGCCATTTCTCTGATTTTTTCTCTCTTTTTCCAGTGAACAGCCATAATTCCCGCCGCCGCTGTAAACAGAATACAGAAGACTGTCAGAATTATTTTTTTCCTTCTGGCTATCTGTTCCTTAAAATCATTTTTCTTATTACTTTTCCGGAATTTGCCAAACAGCGCCGGTTTGCTGTGAAGCAAGGATGTCAACTTATCGATCACTGCGTCAAAATAATCTTTACTGTCCTGAATCCCATTAAAATCAGGAAGTTCCCGCAGTGCTTCCGGCAGTTCATCCGGCCAGGAAAAGCCCTTCATCATAATGGGGATCACATTTTTCCTGTTTCTTATGGCATGGGACATTTCAAGATAAAGCCAGTCTTCCTCATTATTGCACCGTTCAAGAGCATCAGGCGGCAAAATAACCACCACATCCTTACATTCCTCAATTACAGAAAAGAGTTTTTCATTGAATTTCCCGGAACGCAGGGACTCAATATCCAGAAATACCCGATATCCTCTGTCTGTCAGCCGGTCGTAAATCAACTGTGCAAGTGTATCCCCGCCTTCCCGACGATAACTTATAAAAATATCATAGGACATACGCATCCTCCACTCAAAATAAGCGCTCTGAAAAATTCAGAGCGCTTTACCCTTCACTGTAAGTGATTATACCATACTTTTTATCATCCTTCCAGTGGATATTTATCTGTTAACGTTCTAACAAGAGCTTTTGCTTGCTCTTTGTTGTCACGGCTCTTCAGCATCAGGGAAATTGCCTCTGCAATGGTATCCATATCTTCCAGCTTCATTCCTCTTGAAGTAACTGCAGGAGTTCCAAGACGAACACCACTGGTTACAAAGGCAGACTGAGGATCATTGGGAATCGCATTTTTGTTGCAGGTAATATTCACTTCATCCAGAAGATTTTCCATTTCTTTGCCTGTCACACCGAGATTTCGAAGATCCACAAGCATCAGATGATTGTCTGTACCTCCGGAAACAATATCCACGCCTCTCTTCTGAAGTCCTTTACACAATGCCTGGGCATTCTCCACGATCAGTCGTGCATATTCTTTGAATTCAGGCTGAAGCGCCTCCTTCAGACATACTGCCTTGGCTGCGATGACATGCATCAGAGGGCCGCCCTGTGTCCCCGGAAAAACAGCTTTGTTGAAATTAAATTTCTTTGCATTTTCCGCACTGGAAAGAATTAATCCTCCGCGCGGTCCGCGCAGGGTCTTATGGGTAGTCGTTGTCACCACATCTGCATAAGGAATCGGGCTTGGGTGCTGACCGCCGGCTACGAGTCCTGCAATATGCGCCATATCCACCATCAGGTATGCTCCGACTTCGTCCGCGATCTCACGGAATTTCTTAAAGTCTATCGTTCTGGCATATGCACTGGCACCAGCTACGATCAGTTTTGGCCTGCACTCCAGAGCGATTCTGCGTACTTCTTCATAGTCGATGACACCATTGTCATTGACGCCATAGGATACTGCATTAAAATATGCTCCTGAAAGATTCGCCGGGCTTCCATGTGTCAAATGACCGCCATGTGCCAGATTCATGCCAAGAACGGTATCTCCCGGTTTCAGCATTGCAAAAAATACAGCCATATTCGCCTGTGCTCCGGAATGAGGCTGTACATTTGCATATTCACAGCCAAATAATTCCTTGGCACGCTCAATCGCCAGTTTCTCCACTTCATCCACACAGACACATCCTCCGTAAAATCTTTTACCGGGATATCCCTCTGCATATTTATTTGTAAGCGGGCTTCCCATTGCTGCCATTACTGCTTTGCTTACCCAGTTCTCAGAAGCAATCAGTTCAATATGGGAATTTTGACGCGCTACTTCTGCCTCAATTAATTTTGCAATTTCAGAATCAACTTTTTCGATTTCCTCTAACGAATACATGATTCATCCTCCATTTTTCTAAGTTTTCATCGTAAAGTCGATTATACTCGATTTACGTCATTGTGTCAACCGTAAAAAGACATTTGTCCGTCACGGAAATATGCAGCAACTATTTTTATGAAAAATATGCTGATTTTTTTGACTAACATGCAAGAATCTGTTTTAATATAAGAAACAGTATCTGTTTTTTTATCTTTTCATGATAAGGAGAGTGATTCATTTATGAGAGATTTTGAATATTATACACCTACGCGTGTTATTTTTGGAAAAGACACTCATTTCCAGGTCGGAACCATTCTCAAAGAGCAGGGATGCCGCAAAGTTCTTATCCATTATGGCGGGAACAGTGCTGTCCGCTCAGGTCTTCTTAAGCAGGTGGAGACATCACTGCGAGAAGCCGGAGTGGATTATGTTACTCTGGGCGGAGTTGTGCCGAACCCCAGACTTTCCAAAGTGCGTGAGGGTATTGCACTATGCCGCAGAGAAAACGTTGATTTTCTCCTTGCAGTAGGCGGAGGAAGTGTCATCGATTCCGCCAAAGCGATCGGCTACGGTGTTGCCAATCCCTGGACTGATGTCTGGAATTTTTATCTGAAAACAGAGACACCCACAGCATGCCTTCCAATCGGCGTTATACTTACCATTGCAGCAACAGGCAGTGAAATGAGCAACTCCACCGTAATCACCAATGAGGAGGGATGGCTGAAGCGCGGAAGTGTGAAATGTGATCTCTGCAGGCCGAAATTTGCAATTCTTAACCCGCGGCTTACCTATACCCTGCCTCAGTATCAGACAGAAAGCGGCTGCGTTGACATCCTGATGCATACCATGGAACGCTATTTTGTAAACAGTGAAACCATGGAAATTACCGACAGTATCAGCGAATCGCTTATGCAGACCGTGATCTACAATGCACGTATTCTCATGAAAGAACCCGGTAATTATAACGCCAGGGCAGAAGTCATGTGGGCCGGAAGCCTTTCCCACAATGGTCTTACAGGATGCGGAACAGGCGGAGGAGACTGGGCATGTCATCAGCTGGAGCACGAGCTTGGCGGTATGTTTGATGTAGCTCACGGTGCCGGTCTTGCCGCGCTCTGGGGAAGCTGGGCACGCTATGTTTACCAGGAGAACCCTGAACGTTTTGCGCAGTTTGCCGCCAATGTTTTTGAGATTCCATGCGGTATTGATTTTGAAAAAACCGCTCTTGCCGGTATCAAAGCAATGGAAGAATTTTTCCGCTCCATAAAAATGCCCACCAATCTCAGAGAGCTTGGTCTCGAGCTGACTGATGAGCAGATTCACGAGCTCGCATTCAAATGCAGTTTTGAAGATACCAGAACCATCGGTACCTTCCGGCAGCTGAATATGAAAGATATGGAGAAAATTTACCTGATGGCAAGATAAAGATGAGCCCATCCGGCACCGGGCATTTTTTATGCTCATCTTTGATATCAACATTGTTTCGACAGAATATTTGTGATATGATTTTTGTATATTTATTAACAGAAAGGACACAAGGAAATGAGTGACTTCAAATTAGAAACAAATTGTCTTCACGCAGGCTACACACCATCCAAAGGGGAACCCTGTGCACTTCCCATTTATCAGAGCACCACATTCAAATATGACACCACCGATGAAATGGGACAGCTTTTCGACTTAAAAGCCGATGGTTATTTTTATACACGTCTTCAGAATCCTACCAACGATGCTGTTGCTGCCAAGATTGCAGCCCTTGAGGGCGGTGTCGCTGCCATTCTTACATCTTCCGGACAGGCAGCCAACTTCTATGCTGTTTTCAATATCTGCGAGGCAGGTGATCATATCGTAGCCGCGTCCACGATCTATGGAGGAACTTTCAATCTTCTCGGAGTAACCTTTAAGAAACTGGGCATCGACTGTACATTCGTGGATACAGATGCAAGTGCAGAAGAAATCGCCGCAGCATTCAGGCCCAACACCAAAGTCCTGTTCGCGGAGACGATCGCCAATCCGGCGCTGGTCGTACTTGATATTGAGAAATTCGCCAAAGTTGCTCATGAACATGAAGTTCCGCTGATTGTTGACAACACCTTTGCCACTCCGGTAAACTGCCGTCCTTTTGAATGGGGTGCGGATATTGTAACCCATTCCACTACCAAATATATGGACGGACACGGCCTTCAGGTAGGCGGAGCGATCATTGACAGCGGTAACTTTGACTGGGATGCCTATGGACACAAATATCACGGTCTGACAGAACCGGATGAATCTTATCACGGCGTTGTTTACACAAAGCAGTTCGGGAAAAAAGCATATATTACCAAAGCCACTTCACAGCTGATGCGTGACCTTGGCTCCATCCCTTCCCCAATGAACTGTTTCCTTTTGAACGTTGGTCTGGAAACTCTGCCTCTCCGTATGGAACGCCACTGCTCCAATGCCCGGAAAGTCGCAGAGTTCCTGAATGCTCACGAAAAAGTATCTTCCGTTATTTTTGCAGGACTTCCGGGAGATAAATATCACGATCTTGCGAAGAAATATATGCCGAACGGTACCTGCGGTGTTATCTCATTTGAACTGAAAGGCGGCCGTGACGCCGCAGTCCGCTTCATGGACAGCCTGGAAATGGCCAACATTGCCACCCATGTGGCAGCTTCCAAGACTATGGTCCTTCATCCGGCAAGCCATACACACCGCCAGATGAACGATGAACAGCTGGCAGAAGCCGGCGTTTCCCCGGGAATGATCCGTCTTTCCGTAGGAATCGAACACATCGATGACATCATCGCCGACCTTTCCAAAGCACTGGAAAATGCATAACAGATCTGTTAAAAAACACAATATATCACCCGTTAGAGCGCGCCCATGGCGCGCAAACTAAAAATACTGCCCTTCCAGCTAACTGGAAAGGGCAGTAAAACTGTTCTTTTATTATCTAATTCATCTCCTGTATCTTATGAAACGCCTGTTCCAGATCCGCGATCAAAGTATCCGCGTTCTCGATTCCCACATGAAGACGGATCAGATTTGCGGGACATCCGATTTCTTCATTGTACTCTTTCGGAGTACCAACCGTAAACGGAATTGCCAGACTCTCAAAACCACCCCAGGAACAGCCCCGCAGAAACACCTTCAGAGAATCAAGGAAACACTCCGCCTGTTCTCTGGTTCCGCGTATTGTAAAGCTGAACAGTCCGTTAAATCCCTTCAGATACTTTTCAATCAGTTCCTTTTGACGTCCCTGTTTCAGGCCGGGGTAGAAAACCTGTCCTACACAGGGATGACTCTGAAGATACTCTGCAACTGCCAGTGCATTTTTAGCGTGCTGCTCCAGTCTGAGTTTCATAGTTCTCATACCTCTGAGCATCAGCCATGCCTGATGCGGATCGATGCATCCTCCCAGATTCGCCCGCTCTCCGTAACGAATATTCTGGCAGATTTCTTTGGAACTGATCAATGCTCCTGCCACAATATCACTGTGACCGGAAAGATATTTCGATGCGGTATGAACAGAAATATCAATTCCATATTCCATAGGATGCTGATAGAGGGAAGTCGCATATGTATTATCAATTACGGTTCCGATGCCGTGTTTTCTCGCAATTTTCCCGATATGCTCCAGATCCTGCAGACTGAAGACTGCAGTTGACGGACTCTCCAGATAAATCAATTTTGTCCGATCAGTAATATATTCTTCCAGTTTTTCCATTTCTTCTTCTGACAGGAATGTGGTCTTCACACCAAATTTTCTCGGAAAATACTCTTTCAGAAGTGTCCTGGCAGGGCCATATATACTTTTGGGTGCAATGACATGACAATCTTTTTCAATGAAATACAGCATAGATGATGAAATTGCTGCCATACCGGATGAAAAACACAGCGCATCTTCCCCGTTTTCCAATGCAGCCAGTTTTTTCTCCACTGCTTCAATTGTGGGATTGGTACAACGTGTATAGACATAATCATGTTCCGGTATTCCGTTTCCTTCTGAAGGCGTCACAAACAAAGAATTCTGGAAAATCGGCGGGATTACCGCTCCATAATACTTCTCATATTCGTCGCCTTCATGCGCCAGAATGTCTTCTGCTTTTTCATATTTATTACTCATTTTCTCACTCCTGTTCTGTTTTCTGATGATATCTTTCATTTATTTCAGAATTTCTTCGGTATATTTTAATACAGCTTCAACAATGATGCCAACAATCTGTTGATACAATTCGTTTATCCGTTCACAGCCCGAAAAGATATTTCTACCGGGCTAAATACAGTAGACATTTCCCATGAAATGTCGTATTTTTATAGAAAGAAAAAATTCTATTTCAGAAAAGAGGAAGACAAATGAACAGACTTGATCAATTTCGCCGGTATATAAATCAGCATGAAGAAGAGATGCTTCAGGATCTGAAAGAACTTGTGTGTATTCCAAGTGAACTTAAGGATCCGGAACCGGGAATGCCATTTGGCGCACCGGCGGCTGCAGCAGTTCAGAAAGCATCAGAACAAATGAAACGCTATGGATTCTCTGTAACAAATTATGATAATTATGTAGTCGCGGCTGATTTTGGCACAGAAGAGAAATATCTGGATATTCTTGCTCATCTGGATGTGGTACCGGCAGGGGAAGGCTGGCAGGTCACCGAACCGTTTGTGCCTGTCATCCGTGACGGAAAAATATACGGCCGTGGTACATCAGATGATAAAGGTCCGGCAATAGCTGCTCTGTACGCAATGAGAATGCTGAAAGAACTGGGATTTTCGCTTCAGAAAAATGTACGTCTGATTCTTGGATCCGATGAGGAATGCGGCAGCAGGGATCTTGTATATTATTATCAGAAAGAAAAGGAAGCATGCTGCACATTTTCTCCGGATGCGGCTTTCCCGGTAATCAATATTGAAAAAGGCGGACTACACGGGAATTTCTCCAGACATTTTACAGATAGTACCTGTACCGAAAAAACTGCAGCCGGAATGAAACTTCTCTCAGTAAAAGCCGGAATAAAGCTAAACGTTATTCCTGAAAAGGCATACGCAGTAATTTCGGGAACAACAGCTGAAGAGCTTCACCCCTTTATCAGAGCAGCCGAGGAGGAAACACAGATCTGTTTTCAGACAGAAGAGAAAAGCGATGGTATCATTTGTATTACAGCCTGCGGAAAATCCGGTCATGCAGCTGACCCTGCCGGGGGAAATAATGCCCTTACGGGAATGCTTCTCCTGATCTCACGTCTTCCTCTGGAAGACAGGATTCTTTACGATGCTTTTACATTTCTGAGTAATGCATATCCGCATGGTGATTATTATGGAAAAGCTCTTGGCGTGGCTATGGAGGATGACCTTTCCGGACAACTGACACTCAGTCTGACTCTCTTTTCCTATGACGGAAAAACCATCTCCGGCTCCTTTGATTGTCGGGCTCCGCTTTGTGCAACCAATGAAAATTTACGGGACATTATTCTAGCAAAAATGGAAACAGGTGGTTTTCAGATGGACGGAAAATCTATGTACGAGGGGCATCATGTTCCGGCAGATTCTCCTTTTGTGCAGAAACTGCTTTCCTGTTACACAGATGTGACAGGAAAACCAGGCAAACCGCTTGCTATTGGAGGGGGCACATATGTACATCACCTAAAAAATGGGGTGGCATTCGGATGTGGCGGAGAGGTTGATAACCATGCACACGGAGCAGATGAATTCATGGAAATTGATCACCTGAAACTATGTGCGGTCATTTTTGCTGAGGCAATTCTGCGAATATGCGGATAATACAGCAAATATTTCTTATACCACTGATATTTCATTAATTGCTGATATTTCATTGAGTCTGTTGATAATTGTAATACTATATGAGCAAAAATGTGCAGGCTGCGGGATTATATCTCACAGCCTGCACATTTTTGTCGTTATCTATGAATCGCCATAAAGGATTCCTTACCTGATTACATGCACGTCTGTATAATGTACACTTACTGGATTGCATGCATTTCTGTATAATGTACACTTACTGGATTGCATACACTTCTGTATAATATACCCCTTTCTGCATTGCCTCGGAATGACTGGCCACGTAAACATCGATACAGTTTTTCTTAATGGCACCTCCACAGTCTTCCGCAACATAAACCTGACCATTTATCACGACCTTCGTTCCATAGGCAATCTGTGTCGGGTCCACCGCAATCGTATGATTCGTTACCGCAGTAACTCCGGTTGACGTAATTCCATCCGTCCATGGGCCGCAGCAGATACTGCACGGACAATAATGTGTCACCCTGAAGTACCCAAGAGAAACAAGAGATGCTTCTGACGAAACAGATACCGGTGAACCAATTTTCACACCAACCTCAGCAACTGTTGCCTCCTCATCCGACACTTCCTTCACACCATCTACTGCTTCTGTAAACACCCCGTCTCCCTCACTTGCGTGAAGGGTTCCTGTCTCTTTCTCATCGCCACTGTCTGTACTTGCCACAACGGTAATCTGATCATCTTCCCCGTCCAGCGAACTGGTAGGAAGATAACCGATCTGTTCCCTTCCATCTTTGTCCTGATAAAGAATCCGGCTCCACACACCATTTACCGTAGCAGTTCTGGATAACTCATCGTATTCCAGTGCCTCACCTATCGCCTCTCCATCTTTGATACTAGGATAATCCAGAATATCCGTGTCTTGTGCAACAGTAACCGTATCTTCCATCTTCGTCATCAGATTCCGGTCACTTAACACACCGGTCTGAACATATCCAATGACCGTACTTTCCCCTTCTTCCTCATAAACCACCTTGCTCCATCCGTTGCTGCACACTGCAGCCTGGGTAAGCTTTGTTCCAAGCAGCACTGTACACAGTTCTTCTCCTGACTCATTCGGCACTGAACGAATCACCGTTTCACGGACTGTAACATAAAGGATATCTTCATATTCAACTGTATTCACTGCCATTCCCTCTCCATCCCCTGTCTCGTAATATCTCGGCGTCTTTCCCTGCTCCTGATAAGCAGCCTCTACTCCTTCAAAATCCAGCACTTCCGCAGATACTGCCGGTATATGACAAAAAAGTGCCGCACAGATCACCGCGGCACAACATATCTTTTCCATAACTATGTACCCTGACTTTTCACACAGAAGCTTTCCTTCCGCTTTTCTGAAAAGCGCAGACAATATTTCTGAATTTCTGCCTGCCTTGTTTCCTTTCTTCTCTTTATTTATCATTATTCATTCCGTCCTGTTGTTTTATCACATTCTGGTCTGTATGTTTTCCTATCATAACACAACACACTCCTATTTTCAATTTCACACAGGATTTTTAGATTTTTTTAAGAAATCTCTGACAGACAATTCAAAATCCATCAATAATCCATTGGAAAATCTTTTAAAATACCTCAGAAAAATTTTATAAAAAAAATCGAAAAAACATTTGACAAGTATTCATTTCTGTAGTATAGTATATCTTGTCGCTGAGGTAAACACTTCACAACATAATAAATGCGATAGTGGCGTAGTTGGTAACGCGCGACCTTGCCAAGGTCGAGACCGCGGGTTCGAGCCCCGTCTATCGCTCTTTAATCCCTTGAATTATCAAGGGATTTTTTTATTTGAATCCAAACGGAAATATATGCTTACGCAGACATCACCAATAATAAAATCGCTATTTAGTTCAGTAGGCTTCCGCCGGGCCTTTAGTACAAGGCGGAAGACAAAGAGGGGGAAGCGTGAAAAACTGGACGCGCAGAAGGGAAAACCGGAACCAGCCAGATGATATCTCACCCGGCCGGTCCCGGCATACCCACATTTTCTTAATGATGGAACAGACGGATTCCCGTAAACGCCATCACCATTCCATATTTATTACATGTCTCAATTACCGCATCATCACGAACAGATCCGCCCGGCTCTGCGATATATTTCACGCCGCTCTTATAAGCTCGCTCAATATTATCACTGAACGGAAAGAACGCATCAGACCCCAGAGTCACATCTGTCATCTGGTCAAGCCATGCTCTCTTTTCCTCACGGGTGAACACTTCCGGTTTTTCCGTAAATGTTCTCTCCCACTGTCCGTCAGCGAGAACATCCATATATTCCTCACCAATATATACATCAATTGCATTGTCGCGCTCTGCACGTGTAATGGTATCTTTAAACGGCAGATTCAGAACTTTCGGACACTGACGAAGGAACCAGTTGTCAGCTTTCTGTCCTGCAAGTCTGGTACAGTGGACACGGGACTGCTGTCCTGCACCCACACCAATCGCCTGTCCGTCTTTTACAAAGCAGACCGAATTGGACTGCGTATATTTCAGGATGATCAGAGATACTTTCAGATCGCGCTTCGCTTCTTCAGAAAGCTCTTTATTCTCTGTAACAATATTTGAAATCAGAGCATCATCAATCTGAAGTTCCTGACGTCCCTGTTCAAACGTAACACCAAATACTTCCTTATGTTCCAGCGGAGCCGGTACATAATCCGGGTCGATCTGAATCACATTGTAATTGCCTTTTTTCTTCTGGCTGAGGATTTCCAATGCTTCCTCTGTATATCCCGGAGCGATCACACCGTCGGAAACCTCTCTCTTGATCAGCATGGCTGTATCTTTATCACAGACATCAGAAAGAGAGATAAAATCACCGAAAGAAGACATACGGTCTGCACCTCTTGCTCTTGCATATGCGCAGGCAATCGGAGAAAAGTTTTTCCAGTCCATATCATCCACCCAGTAAATCTTTGCCAGAGTCTCTGTAAGCGGAAGACCTACAGCCGCACCTGCCGGAGAAACATGTTTAAAAGAAGTTGCTGCCGGAAGTCCCGTCGCTTTCTTAAGGTCACGCACCAGCTGCCAGCCGTTAAAGGCATCCAGGAAGTTGATGTATCCAGGTCTACCGCTGATGACTTTGATCGGAAGGTCGCCGCCGTCTGCAATGTAGATTCTGGATGGTTTCTGATTAGGGTTGCATCCGTATTTCAATTCAAGTTCTTTCATAAGTATTCTCCTCCAATTATGATAAAACAAATATTCGTTTTCCAGTGTACGACTGTTATTATTTATTATGTATTGTTTAATCTTATTTGTTCTTATTTACAATCTTTGTTTCATAAGTTCCGGTGGCAATGTCGATATATCTCACAAAAAGAGAGACTTTATTATCTTCATTGAGGCTGTTCCAGAGCATTTCCGTAAATGCATCCATATCATCCGGAATGGAAACAAGTTTCGGCTCGCCTTCAAAACTTGGAAGCGGATTGCCGTCGCATTTGTAAGTATGGATAAAATGTCCTTCTCCTGCTGCTGCATTTTCGTATGCGAAGGTGTAACGATTGCAGGAATCCGGATTTCCGTTGTTGCTCTTTAAGATAGACATTGCATAGCTGTATTTGCCGTTTTCCACATGCATAACACCGGAGATACGAGGTGTATAGTTCGGAGCATCCGGCTCAAATTCTCTGCATCTTAATGACTGTTCAAAGGTAAGCTGTTTGTCCATACCTTCATAAATGGTGTCTGTCTGATCTCCATTGGTCACAATTGTCTTATTGCCAAGCACACGTACCGGTGCATAAATAATAAGGCTTGGATCTGTAAGCTTGGACGGGTCAAAAGCCTGAGTACGAATACCTTCTCCATCCTCAACAAATACGCGGTTTCTGCTGTTCTCACTTCTGCCCATGATGAAATAAGCTGTCACTGCCTTGGTTCCGTCTGCTGAACGGCCAATTACGATTCCTCTTCCAGGATAGGAATTCTCTTTTAATTCTTTTTCCAGTGATAACATTTCCATAATCTGCTCTCCTTTTTTGTAAAATAATCCATAATAATCTTCGCCGCAGGGTGACTGTTCATTTTTGATATACCGGAGGTTTTTATCTCACAGGAAAATGTACAGCCTTTCTATGTAATAAAAAAACGCCTGAGTAGCCCTGAAAGGCTGCCCAGGCGGTCGGCACGATGCTCCACTGCACTCCCTGTAGGTATCCCTACTTCCGCCAGTCATGCAGTCATCATGTTCATACTACACTAATTCCACTGATTTTTCAAGAGCACAAGAAGAAATTTTCTCTGTGGATTTGCCTGTAATCTTGTCGAAATTCGCCAAAATCCATTCAAAAAAGCCCAAATACCCGCTTATTCGCTGTACAGGTTTTCCTGCAGAACATAATCCTCCTGTATCTGTTCAGCGATATCTGCTTTCATCTGTATCCAGGCATCCGGATTCTCCACGTAATACTTCGGACAGTTTTTACCTGTGACATCATAGTGTCGGATCACATTTTCCTCTGTCAGTCCAAAGCGCGTGCAAAGCCATGCCGTCAGTTTTACTACCGACTGATAAGTCGCATCCTGAAAAGCCCCTGTCTCGTCCATATGACAGCATTCAATAGAAACCGTATCCACATTCCGCGAATTGGTCGCATAAGACATCTCTGAAGTAGGAATACACTGTATCACCTCTCCATCCAGTCCCACAACAAAATGACTGCTCACCTTCGTCTCATGAGTTGAGGAAAGATTTTCAAAATAGTCTCGGTTCGCCTGCGCAGTCGCTCCAGGATTCGCTGTATAATGAACAGCAATATAATTAACTCGTTCTATTGGAATCTGTGGTCTGGAATATTCGTTGGGTGTCAGAAGCTGTACATCTATGTATGGTGCGCCTTCCTGCTGCCACTGCTCCTGTCCTCCTCCTGAAGAATCACTGGAAGTCAGTGCATTTCTGCGCGCTGACTCTTCCTCCCGCGCATATCTTACCGCAGTAATTCCCAGATACAGCATTACTGTAAACACGATCACACAAATAATAAAGATCAATACGTGGCGATTTCTGATCTGTCTTCTTGTAAGTTTTTTCTTTTTAACAGCAGAAGACCTGCGCGATGGGGCAGGTCTTGCTGATTTTGCTTTTTTTCTGGTTTTCTTCTGTGCCATTTTATCAAAACAAATATAGAACCGTAATACTTATAAACAGTTACTTTGACTCATCTGATATCATTCATCTACACTGTAGTTCGGTGCTTCTTTGGTAATATGGATATCATGCGGATGAGACTCTTTAAGAGATGCGGCAGAAATCTTCACAAATTTGCCTGTTGTCTTGAGAGTTTCGATATCCTGCGCGCCGCAGTATCCCATACCGGAACGAAGACCGCCCATCAGCTGGAATACAGTATCTTCTACCTGTCCTTTATAAGCAACACGGCCTTCTACACCCTCCGGAACAAGTTTCTTTGCATCCTCCTGGAAATAACGGTCTTTGCTTCCGTTCTCCATAGCTGCGATAGACCCCATTCCACGGTAAACTTTATATTTTCTTCCCTGGAATAATTCAAATGTTCCCGGGCTCTCGTCACATCCTGCAAACATGCTTCCCATCATACATACATTGGCACCTGCTGCGATAGCCTTTGTAATGTCTCCGGAATATTTAATACCACCGTCTGCAATGATCGGAATACCAAAGCGGTTAGCCACCTCATAACAATCCATAACGGCTGTGATCTGCGGAACACCGATACCTGCAACAACACGTGTTGTACAGATAGACCCAGGTCCGATACCAACCTTCACAGCATCTGCACCGGCATCGATCAGAGCCTTGGTGGCTGCGCCGGTAGCCACATTACCTGCAATGACCTGAAGATCCGGATAAGCATCCTTAATCTGACGTACTGTCTTCATGATATTCTCAGAATGGCCATGAGCAGAATCTACTACAACCACATCCACATTCGCCTTAACCAGTGCATCAATTCGTGCAAGCACGTTGGAAGTAATTCCAACAGCAGCGCCGCAGAGAAGACGTCCCTGTGCATCTTTGGCTGCCAGCGGATATTTAATCTGTTTCTCGATATCTTTGATCGTGATAAGTCCTTTTAAATTAAAATCATCATCTACAATGGGTAATTTTTCCTTGCGGGATTTTGCAAGAATTGCTTTTGCATCTTCCAGAGTGATACCCTCTTTGGCTGTTACAAGTCCTTCGGAGGTCATGCATTCTTTAATTTTCTTGGAAAAGTCTGTCTCGAATTTCAGATCACGGTTCGTAATGATACCAACCAGCTTTCTGCCTTCTGTGATCGGGACACCGGAGATACGATATTTTGCCATTAATTCATTGGCGTCTTTTAATGTATGATCTGCGGATAAGAAAAACGGGTCTGTGATAACTCCATTTTCGGAACGTTTCACCTTGTCTACTTCATCTGCCTGAGCCTCAATGGACATATTCTTATGAATAATACCAATACCGCCCTGTCTGGCCATGGCAATCGCCATGCGATGCTCTGTAACTGTGTCCATTCCTGCACTCATTAATGGAATGTTCAGTTTAATCTTCTTCGTTAAATAAGTTGTAACATCTACCTGATTCGGAATGACCTTTGAATACGCCGGAACTAACAGGACGTCGTCAAAAGTAATGCCTTCACCAATGATAGTACCCATTGCATTTCCTCCCTTGTGATATAAATTAATTTTATTTTCTGAATTTGACCACTAGTGTAACAAAAATAAAGAGGAGTGTCAATCCAAAAATACTTTGCTTGGTGCTGAATTTTTGATAGATTGTGCCATCTTTTCGTCCGGTTCAATGATGACTCTGCAGGCATCTGTGCCTACTCTGGTAATCATTGCAAAACGTCTGTGCTCCGGATTTCCTGATGAATAATCCAGAGTTTTCATTTTCTGGTTGCCATTGTAATAATCCATTCTGTGAGAAGTGACAGGTGCGATCAGATCCGCCTGAGTAATATCAAGGCTGATCACTCTTTTTCTCTTGGATTTTGACATGACTTTATCGATGTCCAGTTCTCCGTTGACAAACAGATATTCAAATTCAAGATCTGTTCCCGGAATGATAAAGTAACAGGCAACGCCAAGTCCGATTGCCGCCACAAGCAGCAGAGGACTGATAAACAGACCGCTGAATACAAAAACAGCTGTCAAAAAGATCAGACCGTATTTCTTGACTCTGTCCATAGCTGTGGTTTCTTTTTTTACCAGTAATTCATAGTACAAATCGCTCATTTCTTCATCTCCTAGTTTTATTTGCCATACTCAACACGCACACCCTGTCGCCCGGGCAAAAAAAGAACCACTTTATGTACAATATTGCCATATATGTTCTTTCTTATTCTGCATGTCTCACTGCTTACATGCATTATAGCATAAAACGGAACCAGCGTCTACGACACTGATTCCGTTATTTTGATTAACTTTACAGAATATGGTCTCTGTCTGTTACATCATGCCCATTCCCGGATTTGCTGCAGGTGCTGCAGGTGCATCTTCTTTGATGATACCTACAACAGATTCTGTTGTCAGCAGGGTAGATGCAACGCTGGTAGCATTCTGAAGAGCGCTTCTGGTAACCTTAGCCGGATCCAGAATACCTTCGCTTACCATGTCTACGTATTTTTCATTCAGAGCATCAAAACCGATACCAACTTCGGATTCTTTTACTTTGTTGATGATGACAGCGCCTTCCAGACCTGCGTTAGCTGCAATGTGGAACAGCGGAGCTTCCAGAGCTTTCAGGATGATGTTTGCGCCCGTCTTTTCGTCACCTTCCAGAGTAGCTGCCAGTTTTGCAACTTCTTTGGAAGCATGGATATATGCGGAACCGCCGCCTGCGATGATTCCTTCTTCAACAGCTGCTCTTGTAGCTGCAAGAGCATCCTCCAGACGAAGTTTTGCTTCTTTCATCTCAGTTTCAGTTGCAGCACCGACACGGATCACTGCTACGCCGCCTGCCAGTTTTGCAAGTCTTTCCTGTAATTTTTCTCTATCAAAATCAGATTTTGTTTCTTCAATCTGTGCACGGATCTGTGCAACACGGTTTGCGATTTCTTCTTTGTCACCGCAGCCATCAACGATAACTGTGGATTCTTTTGCAACTTTAACAGATTTTGCACGGCCAAGCTGTGCCATGGTAGCATCTTTCAGATCAAGACCGAGTTCATCGGAAATTACCTGTCCGCCTGTCAGAATTGCGATATCGCGGAGCATATCTTTTCTTCTGTCACCATATCCGGGAGCTTTAACAGCTACTACCTGGAAGGTTCCTCTTAATTTATTTACAATAAGAGTAGTCAGAGCTTCTCCCTCAACATCTTCTGCGATGATCAGGAGTTTTGCGCCGGCCTGTACGATCTGTTCCAGAAGCGGAAGGATTTCCTGAATGTTGCTGATCTTCTTGTCTGTGATCAGAATGTACGGATCCTGCAGATTTGCTTCCATCTTTTCCATATCTGTGGACATGTAAGCGGAAATATATCCGCGGTCAAACTGCATACCTTCTACCAGGTCAAGCTCTGTATGCATGGTCTTGGATTCTTCTACAGTAATAACACCGTCATTGGAAACCTTCTCCATAGCATCTGCAACAAGCTCTCCAACTGTTTCATCACTTGCGGAAATAGATGCAACGTTTGCGATCTGTTTCTTGCCACTGATTTTCTGGCTCATGTTTTTGATAGCCTCTACAGCAGCTTCTGTTGCCTTTTTCATACCTTTTCTTAAGATGATCGGGTTTGCACCTGCTGCCAGGTTCTTCATTCCTTCGTTTACCATTGCCTGTGCAAGTACGGTTGCTGTTGTGGTACCGTCACCTGCCACATCGTTGGTCTTGGATGCAACTTCTTTGATCAGCTGTGCACCCATATTCTCGAATGCATCTGCAAGTTCGATTTCTTTTGCAATCGTAACACCATCGTTCGTGATAAGCGGAGCGCCGTACGGTTTGTCAAGTACAACGTTTCTTCCTTTCGGTCCAAGTGTTACTCTTACTGTATCTGCTAACTGATTAACACCGCTTTCCAGTGCGGCTCTTGCTTCTGCTCCGAATTTAATTTCTTTTGCCATGATGATTCAGTCCTCCTGTTTTCTATTATAACTATAATAAATAAAAAGATTATTTTACAATTGCAAGAATATCATTCTGTTTAACGATGATATATTCTTCGCCGTCCATTTTTACTTCTGTTCCGGCATATTTGGAATAAATAACGTTATCTCCTACTTCAACTTCCATTTTTACTTCTTTACCATCAACCATTCCGCCAGGTCCTACTGCGATTACTTCTGCCTGCTGCGGTTTTTCCTGTGCCTGTCCCGGAAGAACGATTCCGGATTTGGTTGTTTCTTCTGCTTCTAACTGTTTTAATACGACTCTGTCACCTAATGGTACTAATTTCATGATCTATGTTCCTCCTTAATTGATCTGTTTTTGTTTTGCTAGCACTCATTTCAATCGAGTGCTAATCACTGTCCTTATATTATTGAATTAGGCTGTTTTCTGCAACTCTTTGTATCTATGTCATTTATTATATATACTTTTATATTCTTTTTTATTCTCTTATTATCTCTTTTTTTCTTACTTTCTCATTTTTTTTATAGATATTCGTGCCTGCATAAAAAAACTGCCTTCCGCAATTTTTACACAGAAGACAGTCTTATTTTATTTATACTTTTTTATTTCTCTGAGCTTTTATTTCTTCCAGCTCATCGAAGATTACTTCATTTAAAACCTTAATGTAGGTACCTTTCATGCCAGAGGATCGGGACTCGATGACACCAGCACTCTCAAATTTACGAAGTGCATTCACAATAACCGATCGAGTAATTCCAACTCTGTCTGCAATCTTGCTGGCAACAAGAATTCCTTCATCGCCATTCAACTCGTCAAAAATATGAATAATTGCTTCCAATTCTGAAAAAGACAATGTATTGAATGCAGATTTTACAACCTGCTGTTTCCTGTCTTCTTCAGCATTTTCTTCATGTACTGCACGCATCATTTCTAGACCAACAACGGTGGTGCCGTACTCGCTGACAATAATATCTTCAATGTCATAAGGTTTGTCATTACGATACATGAATACGGTTCCAAGACGCTCGCCGGCAATATCAATAGGATTGATGATTCCCTGATAATTCGCAGCTGCGTGTTCAAATCCCAGCGTCTGAAGATTTACATTCTCTTTTGTTGACAGAACGCCTAAAAATCTCTCATTCAGCAATCCGTCCACAAAACCGCCGACCTTGTCTTCAATCAGCTCTGTAAGTTCCTCAACACCAGGACACAAACTCACGCCCAAAACTTTACCTTTTTTACTCAATACCAGAATGTTGGAACTCAACGTTTCCATCAACACTTGGCAAATGTCATTGAATACAACCTTACTGGAACTGCTGTTGTGTAAAAGCTTGTTAATCTTTCTTGTTTTGTCTAGTAACTGAACGCTCATTTTGTCCTCCTTTCGTTTTTTTAAAATTTTACAGCCGCTTCAGATCCACGGCTGTAATTGTAAAAATATAAAACACTAAGTTTATACTACATGTTTTAGCTGGGAATTTCAAGACATTTTTGCCATTTTTCGTGTTATCTTGTTTATTTCGCAAACTCCCGGACTTTTAAATATGCAGAAAATTCAAATAAATATGCGCAAATAAAAAAACAGGACAGTAAAAAGGCCTTTTGACTGTCCTGTTTCATACATTTCATTCAATATTATTCCTGCTTTGGTTTCTGTTCCACATAACCGCAGGTGGTTTCACTGCAGACAAGTTTGCTTCCTTTTTCTACCATGTAGCTTCCGCAGACAGGGCATTTCTTCTCAGACGGCTTCTGCCATGACATGAAATCGCAGTCGGGATGATTCTCACATCCATAATACTTCCGGCCTTTCTGAGTCTTCTTGAGAACCAGCTCCCCTCCGCACTTCGGACAGGAAACACCGATTTTTTCATAATAAGGCCTGGTATTACGGCATTCCGGAAAGCCCGGACATGCCAGGAAACGGCCATGCGGACCATATTTAATGACCATATTGCGGCCGCATACATCGCAGACCACATCTGTCACCTCATCCTGAATATCTACCTTCTCAAGTTCTTTCTCAGCTTCATCCACATCTTTTTTCAGATCCGGATAAAAGTTGCGAACAACCGTTTTCCACTGGACAGTTCCGGCTTCCACACAGTCCAGGAGGCCTTCCATCATCGCTGTAAAATTCACATCCACAATACTTGGAAAAGCCTGCTTCATAATATTATTGACCACTTCTCCAAGCTCGGTCACATAAAGATTCTTCTGTTCCTTTGACACATATCGTCTGCTGATGATCGTGGTAATGGTAGGTGCATAAGTACTCGGACGGCCGATTCCCTGCTCTTCCAGAGCTTTTACGAGAGAAGCTTCTGTATAATGAGCAGGAGGCTGTGTGAAATGCTGATCCGGCTTCAGCTGCACAAGATCCAGGTGCATTCCCTTTTCAAGACTCTGGCTTAAAACATTGTCTTTCTTCACATCATCTTCCTGTGTGTATACGGACATAAACCCATCAAATGCAACTTTGGATGCAGCAACTGTAAAAACATACTCTCCCGCACCGATCTTCACAGAAGTTGTCTCGTAACGGGCCGGTGCCATGCGGCTTGCTGCAAATCGTTTCCAGATCAGCTGATACAGACGGAACTGGTCTCTTGAAAGAGAATCCTTCAGCATAGCCGGTGTCCTGGAAATATCCGTAGGACGAATAGCTTCATGAGCATCCTGTATCTTCTGGCCTTTTTTTGCGGCTTTCTCAACTGTCGAAATGTATTTTTCTCCATAATTCTGTCCGATATATTCTCTGGCTGACTGATCCGCTTCCTCTGAAATTCTGGTAGAATCCGTTCTCAGATAGGTGATGACACCCACTGTACCATTGCCCTTGATATCAACACCTTCGTATAACTGCTGTGCAAGACGCATCGTCTTCTGCGTGGAGAAATTCAGAGTTTTGGCTGCCTCCTGCTGAAGTGTACTGGTAGTAAAAGGAGTCGGGGCATTTTTGATTCTCTCACCCTTCTTCACTTCTGTCACTTCGTATTCCTGATTTTCAAGTGCCTTCAGGATATTATCCATCTCTGCTTTATTATGAATAGGAAGCTTTTTGTCTGTTCCAAAGAACTTGGCCTGAATGGGTTTCTTTTCTCCCTCAGCCTTAAACTCACCTTCAAGACTCCAGTATTCTTCCGGAATAAAGGAATTGATCTCTTCTTCTCTGTCACAGATAATGCGCAGTGCTACAGACTGGACACGGCCGGCACTTAATCCCCGTTTTACCTTTGCCCAGAGAAGAGGGCTGATACTGTAGCCTACCATGCGGTCCAGCATTCTTCTTGCCTGCTGTGCATTCACCAGATCCATATTCAGTCCTCTGGCCTGCTTAATGGAATCTTTTACAGCCGTCTTCGTAATTTCATTGAACGTGATCCGGTGCATTTTCTCAGGAGGCTCTTTTAATGCCTGCATCAGATGCCAGGAAATTGCCTCTCCCTCACGGTCAGGGTCAGTTGCAAGATAAATCTTATCAGCCTTTTTAGCCGCCTTGCGAAGATTTGCAAGAAGTTCTCCCTTCCCGCGGATTGTAATATATTTCGGTTCAAAATCATTTTCTACATCGATTCCGAACTGGCTTTTGGGGAAATCACGAACATGGCCGTTGGATGCCTGTACGTCATAATTGCTTCCAAGAAATTTCTTTATGGTTTTTACCTTTGCAGGTGATTCCACAATCACCAGATATTTTGCCATTTTACCACTCCTAGTTTCTAAATCCTTATGAACAGACGTGCACATCACGAACTGTCTGCACAATCCTGTTTCACATAATGATGCCTGCCCTCTTCCCGGGCAAGCCCCATAAGCTCCAGCTCCAGCAAAAGATTATTTACTTTTCCCGGAGAAAGACCTGTTTCCCGGATAAAATCATCCGGGCTTTTTGGTCGTAAATCGAGACAACTATACACCAAATTCAGGTCGGTTGCAAGTACTAACTGTTTTTTTTCGTTTGATTTGTTGGATTTACCGCGCAGAATCCCACATTCTTCCAGTAATATTTCCGGTGAATAGGCAATTCCTGCTCCATCATAGATCAGTTTGTGGCATCCTCTGCTCAGTTCTTCTGTCACAGGTCCCGGAACCGCAAACACAGATTTGCCCTGTTCCAGAGCATGACTGGCTGTTATGAGAGATCCGCTTTTCTCTTTCGCCTCAACCACCAGAACAATATCCGAAAGCGCACTGATAATCCTGTTTCGCGCCGGAAAGAAATAGTTCCGCGCCATGGTTCCCGGCGGATACTCACTTAGTATTCCGCCGTCTTCTCTTAAAATCCTCTCATAGAGCGGACGGTTTCCAGAGGGATAACAGATATCCACTCCGTTACCCAGAACCGCGAATGTCGGACTTCCTCCTTCCAGTGCTCCCTTGTGCCCTTCAGAATCAATCCCGTAAGCCATACCACTGATGATCTGTATTCCTGCCATGCTTAATTCTCTGGCAAAACGAAACGCCTGCATCCGGCCATAGGCACTGCACATTCTCGCGCCTACAATCGCAACAGCCGGACGTCCCGGCACCGGAAGCTTCCCTCTTACATACAGTTTCTTCGGCATATCCTGGTAACTCCGCAATTTTTCCGGATATTCGCCGCTGTAATAATCGATACAACGGATCGTATTTGAGTCTGTTCCTTCCATATAGAATACCTCCTGCATCCATAATTTATAACCTGAATCGCAATGATTCAGAATAACGACATACTAATTCCAGTATTTTTTGTCAAAAGCACGGTAAGTCAAAGCCTCTCCGATATGGCGGCTTTGGATCACTGACTGCCCGTCCATATCTGCAATCGTTCTGGCCACCTTCAGAATCCTGTGATACGCTCTGGCGCTCATGGAAATTTTATCAAATGCTTTATGCAAAAGCCGCTTCCCTGCTGCGTCCACCGTACAGTACCTGGCAATCTGACTGCCCCTCAATTCTCCGTTGAATCTGACATTCTCCCCTTTGTACCGCTCCTGCTGGATCTGCCGCACCAGTTCTACCCGTTTGCGAATATCCTCAGAGCTTTCCCCGTTCTTTCTGTCATTGAGCTGTTCAAAACTCACAGCCGGTACATCCGCACACAGATCAATCCGGTCCAGAAGAGGCTGACTGATCCTGCCAAGGTAATGGATGACTTCCCCTGCTGTACACCTGCAGAGATTCATATCCGGATAATGACCGCAGGGACAGGGATTCATGGCTGCACAAAGAATAAAATTTGCCGGAAATTCATAGGTACCATAAACTCTGGAGATACGGATGCATTTGTCTTCCAGCGGCTGCCGCAAAATTTCCAGGCTTCTTCTGGCAAATTCCGGCATCTCATCCAGAAACAGCACACCCCGGTGTGCCAGAGTCACTTCCCCCGGTTTCGGATTTTTGCCTCCCCCGGCCAATGCCAGAGGAGAGCAAGTGTGATGGGGACTTCGGAAAGGTCTTTTCCGCATAAACGGGTGCTCTGAAGACAGAAGTCCGGCAATACTGTAAATCCTGGTCAGTTCCAGGCCTTCCTCAAATGTCAGTTCCGGCATAATCGTAGGAATCCGGCGGGCGATCATTGTCTTGCCCGCCTGTGTCAAGTAATTCCCAAAAAAATTTGTCGTTTTTTTGCAGATTTTTATCTCTTGTGTTCCACCTTCTTACTGACTTCTTTCCTTCCCGGCGGTTCTTGTGTCCATCCACACTTTTCAATATATAGGTTTCCTT
>JALEHU010000074.1 GCA_022770365.1 Blautia sp.
TTGCTACACCAGATGCCAGACGGCCAAGTGTGCAGCCTTCTGCGTCAACAACATACCATTTTCTTTCGATTTTATCTGGATTAGCCATATAAGTCTGCATGGTTTTACCTCCTGTTATTTATCAACGATTGTTTGTATAACCGCGGATATCCGCGAATGTAAATATTTTCTGGTGGTCAGTGCAAAAGAATAATCGCGGAAATGTCCGAAACCGCTGATAAAAACACCCTTGCCGGGGCTTTGGCTTAGGAGTTTTCGCACTTCGTCACATTGAGTAATTATATTATATGAGATTCTTCCTGTCAACTGTTTTTTCAAGCTTTTTCCATGTTTTTTCAAGCTTTTTTTCACATTTTCCATAAGGTTTCACATGTATATTTTAATTATATCCTTCACTTTTTTAGCCTTCTCCTGATCTTATGTTACTGTGAACGGAATGAACAGTAACGATCTTATTTTCTCTTTCACTTTTCAAATAAAAAATCTGGAATTTTTCCATATATTGTGATAGGATGGTTGGAAGCGAAAAATGACTGGGTAAATAAAGTCAGTTATTTTGCTGATCATAAAGGAGGAACTACAAAATGATTACCCTTTTATCTTCTTTATTTATAAAGGATCATAAAAATTACACATCACCCCGTGTACGCCAGGCATACGGCATGCTCTGCGGCGCAGTGGGAATCGGGCTGAACATCCTGCTCTTTCTGGGAAAATGGCTGGCGGGAACTTTAAGCGGATCCATCGCCATCACCGCAGATGCCTTCAATAACCTGTCAGACGCAGGATCTTCCGTCATCACACTAATCGGATTCAAGCTTTCCGGACAGAAGCCGGATCCCGAGCATCCCTTCGGTCACGGACGTATGGAGTATATATCAGGATTATTTGTTTCAGTTGCGATTCTGATCATGGGCTTTGAGCTGATCAAATCATCCATAGAAAAGCTGCTTCATCCTGAACCGATTGAAAGCAGCCCTGTTGTTATGGGAATCCTTGCTGCGTCAATCTTAGTAAAAGTATACATGTTTTATTACAACCACTCTCTCAGTAAAAAACTTCAGAGCGCCGCTATGAATGCCACTGCCATGGACAGCTTAAGCGACACCGTTTCCACCACTCTGGTTCTTGCAGCCACGCTCATCAGCCACTTTACCGGACTGCTTCTTGACGGCTGGTTCGGTGTAATGGTAGGTGTATTTATTTTCTATACCGGTATTAACACGATGAAAGATACCATTGACCCGCTTCTGGGTCAGAAACCCAATGAAGAACTTGTCAGCGAAATTGAACAGCTTGTGACCTCTCATCCTGTTGTTTACGGCATTCATGACCTGATCGTTCACGATTACGGTCCGGGACGGCTGATGATTTCTCTTCATGCGGAAGTTTCTTCTGACGGAAATCTTCTGGAAATTCACGATGAAATTGATAATATTGAGAATGAACTTCAATCGAAACTCCATTGCGCAGCCACCATTCACATGGATCCTATTGTAACCAACGATGAAGAAGTAGTACATATGCGCTTCACTGTCCAGAATCTTGTACAGCAAATGGACTCCGATTTCAAAATGCACGATTTCCGCATGGTCAAAGGACCTACCCACACCAATCTTATTTTTGACGTGGTGGTACCATATAAAAGTCCCTATACAGACGTACAGGTTCTCACTCAGCTGAAAGAGCAGATCCGTCAGATTCAGGACGGCAACTATTATGCTGTCATTCAGATCGACCGGGAGTATTGCTGAGACAATTACAATCAACTCATCATCTAATCAAAAAACTCAATTCCCATCAGAGTCAGACCGTGCGCCGGAGCAGTCGGGCCCGCCGCTTCCCTGTCACATGCCTCCAGAATCTCCTTTACCCGCTCCGGCGGATACTGTCCGTTTCCAACTTCAATCAGGGTTCCAGCAATAATCCTCACCATATTGTAAAGGAATCCTTCCCCGGATACCCGTATGGTGATCATATCACCGTCTCTCCACACTTCAATTCCGGTGATTGTACGGACAGTGGATTTTACCTGGGCCTTGGCTCCGCAGAAGCTGGCAAAATCATGTCTCCCGATCAGATAAGATGTCGCCTCCCGCATCTTATCAACATCCAGTTTATAGTGATAGAAATAAGAATACAGCCGCTCTATGGGGATCGGAAATCGTCTGTTCAGGATACGGTATTCATAGGTTTTCTCACTGTCGCAGTAACGGGGATGAAAATCAGGCTCCACTTCCTCAGAAAGCTGGATCCGGATGTCTTCCGGCAGTCTCTGATTCAGAGCGTAGGATATTTTTTCACCGGGAATCCTGGTATTTGTATCAAAAACAGCCACATTTCCAAGGGCATGAACGCCGGCATCGGTCCTGCTTGCCCCGATGGTTTCAATTTCCTCTCCGAGAAGTTCCGACAATGTTTCATTCAAAACCCCCTGGATCGTCACTCCATTGGGCTGCGTCTGCCAGCCGCAGTAATTTGTTCCGTCATAAGCCACCACAAGTCCTACTCTCTTCATATCAAACCTCCTCATAAAAAAAGCTGCACAATACCATATCCTGCACTTGGCCCTCACCACCGGAAATCATGATCAGGGAACGGCATTGCAGTCATACGGCATTTTGCAGCTCCACTATTGTTTAAGATTATATATGTGTTTCGGTACTGCATTGGTTCTTTCATCAGTCTCTGTACAGCAGACACCGGAAATCACCTGTCAGATTCCCAACACACGAAATACAATTGCAACAGCCAGATATGCACCCAGAATACCATATGCCGCTCTGTCCCGCGCTGCATATTTCAATGGCTTCATCTGCGTACGGTGATCCCCGCCGTGATAACATCTTGCTTCCATTGCCATCGCCAGATCATTGGCACGGCGAAAAGCGGAAATAAACAGCGGTACCAGTAGAGGCACCATGTTCTTCGCCTTCTGGATCAGATTTCCGTTTTCAAAGTCAGCACCTCTGGCAATCTGTGCTTTCATAATCTTATCTGTCTCTTCCAGAAGAATCGGAATAAAACGAAGGGCAATGGACATCATCATGGAAATCTCATGAACCGGCACATGAATTTTATTCAAAGGACGAAGTGCTTTTTCCAGTCCGTCTGTCAGCTGATTCGGCGTCGTCGTCAATGTCATGATCGAAGAGCCAATCACAAGATACGTCAGACGAATTGCCATCCTCACCGCCAGGTGAATTCCCTCCCTGGTAATCTTGATAAATCCCAGTTTCCAGAGTATCTCTCCCGGAGTAAGAATCAGATTGAAAACCACTGTTATCATCAGAATCATCACAATCGCCTTCAGTCCTTTGAACATGAATTTCACCGGAACTTTTGAAACAGCGATCATCGCTGCCAGAAAAAGCGTCGCTACCGCATATCCGGGCAGCGTATGAAACAAAAATACCGAAATAATAAACACCATGGTTCCGGCAAGTTTTGTTCTGGGATCCAGTTTATGAAGGACAGAATCCGCAGGATAGTACTGTCCCAGCGTAATATCTCTAAGCATCTTCCCGTCCTCCTGTCACTTCAGATTGCAAGAGAGGAGAGTTCATCTCCGAAAGGGCCGAAAGAATACTGCTCCGTGCCTCTTCCACCGTTGTGGCATCTTCATCCACCTGCAGTCCGTGCTCTTTCAGCGCATGCATGATGTACGTAATCTGCGGTGCTGCCAGCCCCATGGATTCCAGTTCCTGATAATGGGCAAAGACAGCCTTGGGATTATCATCAAATACAGCTTCCCCGCGGTTCATAACGATCAGGCGCTCTACATATTTTGCAATATCTTCCATACTGTGAGACACCAGAATAATCGTAATTCCTCTCACCTTGTGAAGCTCTGCGATCTGATCGAGAATATCGTCCCGTCCTTTGGGATCCAGCCCTGCAGTAGGCTCATCCAGAATCAGAATCTTCGGATTCATGGCAAGAACGCCTGCGATTGCAACTCTCTTTTTCTGACCTCCGGACAGTTCAAAAGGAGATTTTCCGTAATTTTTTTCTTTAAAGCCAACCTGCTGGAGAGCTTTTTTTGCTTCTACTTCCGCTTCTTCCCTGGTAAGTCCCTGATTCATGGGGCCAAAGCATACATCCGAAAGTACATCGCTTTCAAACAGCTGATGTTCCGGGTACTGGAATACCAGACCCACCTCACTGCGCAGAGCTTTTCGGTTGTATTTTTCCGCCCAGATATCCTCTCCATTGTACAGAATCGTCCCGGATGTGGGCTGTATCAGAGCGTTAAAATGCTGTATCAAAGTTGATTTTCCGCTTCCAGTGTGGCCAATGATACCGATAAACTGGCCATCCGGAATCGTAAGATTAATATCTTTAAGGGCATGGATCTCGTAAGCCGTACCCGGGCTGTAGGTATATGTTACATTCTTCAGTTCTATTGACATAAGGCACTCACCAATTCCTCTGTAGTCAGTATTCCCTCCGGAATATCCACACCGGACTTCCGGAGTTCATGAGCCAGCAGTGTCACCTGAGGTACGTCAAGCCGGTATTTTTTCAGTGTATCAACCTGTGAAAAAATTTCTTTTGGCGTTCCCTGCATTACAACTCTTCCGTCATCCATGACATAAACTTTATCCGCATGAATCACTTCCTCCATATAATGCGTGATCAGAATAACGGTGACATTTTCCTGCTGATTCAGTTCCCTTACGGCTTTCAGCACTTCCTTGCGTCCATTGGGATCCAGCATGGCAGTAGGCTCATCCAGAACAATACATTTCGGCCGCATAGCCATCACACCGGCAATGGCTACTCTCTGTTTCTGCCCTCCGGACAATTTGTTCGGTGAATGATGACGATAGGCTGTCATGCCGACCTTCTGAAGACTGTCATCCACACGTTTCCAGATTTTCTCTGTAGGAACCCCCATGTTCTCCGGGCCGAATCCCACATCTTCCTCCACAACAGTTCCAATAATCTGATTATCCGGGTTCTGAAAAACCATTCCTGCTTTCTGACGAAGTTTCCATAATTCAGGCTCCTCGTCTGTTGCAGTGCCGTCTATCCACAGAGTCCCCTCTGAAGGCAGCAGCAATGCATTCATATGTTTGGCCAGAGTGGATTTTCCGGAGCCGTTGTGCCCCAGGATCGCCACGAATTCCCCGGCTTCAATGTCCAGGTTTACATCATCGACGGCTCTCTGTGTGTCCTGCACATTTCCGTCTTCGTCGTACTTGAGATAGTCAAATCCCAGCTTGAATGCCTTGATAATTCCCATAGTTATATTTTCCTCTTCGTATGTCAAATGACTGTAAACTCCTCCCAAAGCAGTCTCCGGTCATTTTCCGCGTTGTCAGGCTTCTTCGGTAGCTGCCGGCCCGAATCCGGTCAACTCGTCGATCAGCGTCCAGATTTCTTCTCTTCCCTGTTTGGTTTCTGCGGAGAAAGGGATCATTACAGTACCCGGACGGAGCTTCAGCCCTTCTTTGATCAGTTTCAGATTCTTCTGTACCTGGCTTCTCTTCAGTTTATCCAGCTTGGTCGCTATGATAATCGGTTCAAAGCCGTTATGCACGATCCAGTCGTACATCATTTTGTCATTGGCAGATGGTTCATGCCGGATGTCAATAAGAAGGAACACCGCCTTCAGAGTCCTGGATGTATGAAGGTAGTTTTCGATCATTTTGCCACATTTCTCTTTTTCGGACTGGGCAACCTTTGCATATCCGTAGCCGGGAAGATCCACAAGATAAATGCTCTCATTCACATTATAAAAATTGATCGTCTGCGTTTTTCCCGGCTGCGCACTGGTGCGCGCCAGGGATTTACGATTCATCAGACCGTTGATCAGGGAGGATTTCCCCACATTGGATTTGCCTGCAAAAGCTACTTCCGGTCTTCCCGTATCCGGAAGTTTACTGGTAATGCCGCATACAATATCTAATGAAACATTTTTGATAATCATACAATTCCTCTCTGTCTGTCGGGTAATCTTTTTCAGGTACGTCTCTGTACGTCCTGAATTCTCTTATTTGCAAAGCGCTTCATTCAGCACATCACTCATTGTATCCACATAGGCGATTTTCAGTCCGTCCAGAATTTCTTCATCCATTTCCTGAATATCCGGCTTATTTTCACCGGGTACAAGAACTTCTTTGATTTTTGCATATTTGGCTGCCAGAAGCTTTTCCTTAAGACCACCGATAGGCAAAACTCTGCCTCTCAGAGTAATTTCTCCTGTCATAGCCACATCTGCACGTACTTCCCTGCCTGTCACTGCGGAAAGCATGGCAGTCGCCATGGTAATACCCGCAGAAGGTCCGTCCTTGGGAACTGCACCTTCCGGGATATGTACATGAATATCATGTTCCTGGAAAAATTCCTGGGAGATTCCATAATCCTGTGCAACAGAACGGATATAGGTGATTCCTGCCTGGGCGGATTCCTTCATCACGTCACCAAGCTGACCTGTCAGCCGCAGTTCTCCCTTGCCCGGCATCACATTCACTTCTATCTGAAGAGTATCGCCGCCTACCTGTGTCCAGGCAAGACCCCTTGCGATTCCCACTTCGTCTTTTTTATTTGCCATTAGATAATTATAGCGCTCTTTTCCAAGGAAATCAGAAAGATTCTTTGCAGTAACAGTAACCTTCTCTTTCCCGTTTTCCATGATCTCCCTTGCCGCCTTGCGGCAGATCTGTCCGATCTTGCGTTCCAGACTGCGGACTCCGGCTTCTTTTGTATAATTATTGATGATTTTACGAAGTGCAGTACTCTGGATAGTGAGCTGGCCTTTCTGCAGGCCGTTGATCTCCATCTGTTTGGAAATCAGATGTTCTTTGGCAATGTGGACCTTTTCATTCTCCGTATAGCCGGAAATCTCGATCACTTCCATACGGTCCAGCAGCGGCCTCGGAATGCCCTGCATGTCATTTGCAGTAGCAATAAACAGTACTTCTGACAGATCCTGGGCAATTTCCACATAATGATCCTTAAAGCAATTATTCTGCTCAGGATCAAGGACTTCCAGGAGGGCAGATGCCGTATCACCTTTGTGATCGCTGCCGGTCTTGTCAATCTCATCCAGAAGCATCAGGGGATTGCTGACTCCCGCCTGCTTCAATGCTTCCGTGATCCTCCCGGGCATGGCTCCCACATATGTCTTGCGGTGACCGCGGATTTCCGCCTCATCCCGCACACCTCCCAGACAGATGCGCACATACTTCTTATGCAGTGCATCTGCCACCGAACGCGCGATGGATGTCTTGCCTGTTCCGGGTGGGCCGACCAGACAGAGAATCGGGCTTTTGCCTTTGGAGGTCAGCTTGCGGACAGATAAAAATTCCATGATCCGCTCTTTCACTTCTTTCAGGCCGTAATGCCCTTCTTCCAGTATTTTCCACGCTTCCTTCAGGTCATCTGAATCTTCCGTCCTTTTGTTCCAGGGCAGAGCCAGAAGCGTCTCAATATAGCCGCCAAGGACAGAAGTTTCTGCCATATTATTATTCATGCTTTTCAGCCGGTCGATTTCTTTGCTGATTTTTTCTTTTACTTCTGAAGATGCGTCCAGTTTATTCAGCTGTCTGCGGTACTCCTCAATATTTCCTGTAGCAGTATCTTCCCCCAGTTCCTCACGAATAAGTTTCATCTGTTCCCGGAGAATATATTCTCTCTGATTCTTGTCAATTCTCACCTGGAGTTTTTTCTGAAGTTCCTTGCCAACTTTAATAACCTCAATTTCATTGCTGAGGATCGCCCCCAGAATTTCATACTGTTCTTCCATGGAAACCGCATCCAGAATTTTCTGTTTGTTCTGATAGGATAATGGAAGGTTCACGGAAACCTGGCTCATCAGTTCGGAGATGTCTTCTATTTTTAAAATCTGTGCAACCAGCTCTTTGCCAATCTTGCCGCTCTCCATGCAGTACTGGTGAAAAAGCTGACGGATACTTCTATGCATAGCTTCTTTTATGGCTGGTGACAGATGTTCTGTTTCTTCTTTTTCGAAAAGAGCAACTTCACTCTTCAGGTAGGGGAACTCCTGCGCAAAGCTCATAATCTCTGCACGTTCGATTCCTTCCACAAGGACACGCAGAAGATTCTTGGGCAGTTTTACTACCTGCTTGATATATGCAATCGTTCCAATCTGATATAAATCCATAAAGCCGGGAGTTTCCACTTCCGGATCCTTCTGGGTAATCAGAAAGATTTTCTGATCGTGCAGCATTGCTTCTTCAATTGCTTTGATGGAACGCTCCCGGCTGACATCGAAATGGACAATCATATCCGGCAGAATAGTAGTTCCCCTAAGTGCAATGGTTGGCAATACGCAAATTGGATTCGTCATTTGTCTTCAATCCCTTCGTCAGGCTGTTTCTGGTTTTCCTTTTTTCCGGGAGCGGGTCGTTCTCTTGCCTGCTGATGGCGCAGGTGCTTCTCCGTGAACGATCTCCGGCTCTCCGGTTCCCTCTACAACTTCTTTGGTAATGGTACATTTGCGGATGGTATTATCAGACGGAATTTTATACATAAGATCCATCAGGGAAGTCTCCATGATCGCACGCAGCCCTCTGGCTCCTGTCTTGCGTTCCAGCGACTTCTGAGCAACCAGCTCCAGGGCGTCATCCTTGAAATCAAGTTCCACACCATCCAGTTCAAACAGTTTGTGGTACTGTTTTGTAAGAGAATTCTTCGGTTCTCTCAGGATGCGGATCAGGGCCTTCTCATCCAGAGCATCCAGAGAAACAACCACCGGAACACGTCCGATAAATTCCGGAATCAGACCGAATTTAATAAAATCTTCCGGCATTACTTCCTTGAGTACTTCTCCCACATTGCGTTCCTGTTTTACAGCAACTTCGGCACCGAAACCGATCGCTTTTGTATCCTTACGCGCTTCAATGATCTTATCGATTCCCTCAAAGGCACCGCCGCAGATGAACAGAATATTGGTCGTATCGATCTGAATAAACTCCTGATGCGGATGCTTTCTTCCTCCCTGAGGCGGAACATTGGCAACCGTACCTTCCAGAATTTTCAGAAGTGCCTGCTGAACACCTTCTCCGGACACATCACGGGTAATAGAAGCGTTTTCAGATTTTCTGGTAATTTTATCGATCTCATCAATATAAATAATACCATACTGGGCACGTTCAATGTCATAATCCGCTGCCTGAATAATTTTCAGCAGAATATTCTCAACATCCTCGCCTACATAACCAGCTTCCGTTAAAGTAGTCGCATCTGCAATGGCAAAAGGTACATTCAGCATTCTTGCCAGAGTCTGTGCCAGAAGAGTTTTGCCGGAACCGGTCGGTCCAAGCATAAGGATATTGCTCTTCTGAAGCTCCACATCCAGATTGCGGGAAGCCGTCACTCTTTTGTAATGATTGTAAACTGCTACGGATAATGCCTTTTTGGCCTCATCCTGTCCGATGACATAATCGTCCAGAATCTCGTGAATTTCTTCCGGTTTCAGCAAATTAATCTCGGAATTATCAAAAATCCGCTCCTGTTCATACATGCCGAATTCTTCTTCCAGAATCTCGGAGCAAATACCGACACACTCATCACAGATAAAAGAACCATCCGGTCCTGCGATCAGCTTGCGCACCTGATCTTCTGTTTTATGACAAAAGGAACATCTGACTTTTCCTTCTCTTATCTTTTCTGCCATGGGTCTCTATTTTTCCTTTCTCCCAATCCTTTATAGATTGATTATTATAAACAAGATAAGACTCCTGGCTTACAGGAGTCTTTTCTTTGGCATTATTTATGCATGACAACACCGTCAATCAAACCGTAAGCTTTAGCTTCCTCTGCGGTCATGTAATTGTCCCGGTCGGTATCCCGTTCTACAACCTCGAATGGCTGACCGGTGTTCTCAGCCAGAATTTCGTTTAACGTTCTCTTGGTCTGGGCGATATGATCTGCCACAATCTGGATCTCTGTTGCCTGACCCTGAGCACCGCCGGATGGCTGGTGGATCATGATCGTGGAATGGGGAAGCGCAAATCTCTTGCCCTTCGTTCCGCCCGCCAGAAGAAATGCTCCCATGCTGGCTGCCATTCCGAGACAGATTGTAGAAACATCACATTTGATATATTTCATTGTATCGTAAATCGCCATACCTGCTGTTACAGATCCTCCCGGGCTGTTGATGTAAAGCTGGATGTCCTTGCCGGGATCCTCAGCCTCCAGGAAAAGGAGCTGTGCCACAATAATGCTGGCGCTTACATCATTCACCTCTTCACCGAGAAAAATGATTCTGTCCTTGAGAAGTCTGGAATAAATGTCGTAACTTCTTTCTCCCCTGCTCGTCTGTTCAATGACATAAGGTACCAAACTCATATACATGCCTCCATTCGCTGGCTTCCTGCAGTGCCGCTTCCATTGCCGGAAGCGGCATTGCCATAAAATTCAATTAAACCTCTTTTGCTGCCTCAGCAACGAAAGTTACGGCTTTCTGAACTGCCATATCTTTCTTCATCTGAGTCATTTCTGCTTCTCCGAAGAGTTCTTTCAGCTTGTCAGCTTCCATCTTGTACATTTCAGCCATCTTAGTGATTTCTTCATCTACTTCTTCCTCTGTCGGCTGGATGTTCTCAACTTCTGCGACCTTTTCAAGAACAAGTCTTGTCTGGATTCTCTTAAGAGCCTGCGGTTTGCTGTCTTCGATCATCTTGTCCATGGTAAGACCTGTGTACTGGAAGTACTGCTCCATGGTAAGACCCTGCTGCTGCATTCTTCTTCCGAAGTCATCAACCATCTGGCGTGCCTGAGTAAGAACCATTGCATCCGGAATTTCCATCTGTGCGTTCTCTACTGCTTTTTCCACTGCTGCGTCTTCTTTTGCACGTGCAGCTTCTTTTTCGTTTCTCTCTGTCAGGTTCTTCTTAACGTCTTCTCTGTATTCTGCAAGAGTATCAAATTCAGATACATCCTGAGCAAAGTCGTCATCCAGTTCAGGAAGCTCTTTTGTTTCTACTTTCTTCACATCACACTGGAATACTGCTGCTTTGCCCGCAAGCTCTGCTGCCTGGTATTCCTCCGGGAAAGTAACATTTACTTCCACATGGTCACCGGCTTTCGCGCCAACCAGCTGATCTTCAAATCCCGGAATGAAGGAACCGGAACCAAGTGTCAGCGGATAATCGGTACCTTTGCCGCCTTCAAATGCAACACCGTCAACAAATCCTTCGAAATCGATCGTGGTGATATCACCATTCTCTGCTCCGCGGTCTTCTACAGTGATGGTTCTGGAGTTTTTCTCCTGTTCTTTCTTAATTTCTGCGTCAACATCTTCTTCCGTAACAGCAACTTCTGCCTTCGGAACTTCCACGCCTTTGTATTCGCCAAGGGTAACTTCCGGTTTTACTGCCACTTCTGCTGTGAAGATAAATGGTTTGCCAGGCTCAGCCTGTGTAACATCGATCTCCGGCTGGGAAACGATCTCAAGATCGCATTCTTCCAGTGCTTTGCTGTAATGTTCAGGAATCAGAGCATTTGCTGCATCTTCAAGGAAGATTCCCTTGCCATACATCTGCTCGATCATTTTTCTTGGAGCTTTTCCTTTACGGAATCCAGGGATGGAAATTCTTCCTTTTGCTTTCTGGTATGCTTTGTCCATAGCCTTATCCAAATCTTCAGCAGAAACTTCGATCGTCAGTTTCGCCATGTTCTTTTCCAGTTTTTCCACCTGTAAACTCATGTTTCGTATTCCTCCTTAAATTATCAGGTTATTTCTTCTATATTTATGAATATTTGTATATCTTTGCCTGTTCCGTACCTATCAGGCATACGTATCTCCGATGTTTGAGATACAATTACAGTCATTGTGATAGTATAGCACAATCATTTCAAAAAAGCCAGCATTTTTTCACCGGAAAGCCCGCATTTTTCACGAATTTCCAGTGAACAGTAACCGAAAAAGCCATCTTTTTCACTGACTTTATCGCTTATAAACAACAGAATCCGCAATTTCCGCGGCTTTTTCCTCACCGCACAACTGGGCGATCAGAGAAAGAGCAAAGTCAATGGCTGTTCCAAGTCCCCGGCTTGTTGTCACATTTCCATCCACTGCCACAGATTCCTCTGTTGTTACAGCTCCGGTCAGTTTATCCATAAAGGATGGATATGAAGTTGCTTTTCTGCCTTTCAGGAAACCAAGCCGGGCAAACACACTCGGCGCTGCGCAGATGGCAGCAACTTTGCCTCCTTTGTTATAAAAATCTGTCAGCAGATCCGTCAGCGGCTTATATTCTCCCAGATATCTTGTTCCCGGCATTCCTCCCGGAAGCACCAGCATATCTGCATCTGAGAAATCCGTCTCTGAAAAAATACAGTCTGTCAGCAAAGAAATCCCGTGGGATGTTATCACTTCTTTTGTGGCTTTAATGGAAACTGTCTGAATGTCGATCCCGGCTCTGCGCATCAGATCCACAACCGTGAGTCCCTCAATATCTTCAAAGCCGTCTGCCAGAAAAATATACACTTTACTCATTTTTAACCTCCTGAAATATCCGTCCGTTACTGTTTCATTCACAGCGGCGAACTTCCGTTACTGTCACTTTTTGAATAATTATAACATTGCACTTTCTTTTTTACAATAAAATAGATATACTAACTTTATCAGAATACAGACAAGGAGGGAACTATGGAAATCGAACGGAAATTTCTGATCAAAAAAGAAAATCTGCCTGACCTGACTGAATATCCTTATCACCAGATCGAGCAGGGATACCTGTGCACAGAACCGGTAGTGCGTATCCGGCGTCAGGATGAACAGTATTACCTCACCTACAAATCCGGAGGTCTGCTGTCCAGAGAAGAATATAATCTTCCCCTTACACGAAATGCCTACGAGCATCTTTGTCCCAAAGCAGACGGAATTGTCATATCCAAAACCCGTTATCTCATTCCGGAGAAAAACGGACTTACCATTGAGCTGGATGTCTTTCATAATGATTATGAAGGACTCTTCCTTGCTGAAGTCGAATTCCCGACTGAAGAAGATGCGAAACAATATACGCCTCCGTCATGGTTCGGCGAAGATGTCACATACTCTGCAAAATATCATAACAGCAATATGAGCAAAGGGGTGAATATTTCCGGTTGAAAAGCCGGGAATATCACCCCTTTTGATCCTTGTTGTGATCCGAACGAAAACGTTTTCTCCTCCTGATCCGTCTGCGGTATTTTCTGACAGGATCCCAGGTACCCTGAAACAGGCGCTTCTCCAGCCACTTACTGCAGCGGACCGGAAAAGCTCCCAGCAGTTTTCCCAGAATACGCAGGAACTTTCTGTCACTCTTATCCAGACGCATGGATATTTCCAGTAATTTCTGTACGATCACAAGCATGTGCCCAACCTCCTTATACTCCCGGGCTCTTCCCGATAATCAAAATCACTACGGAAACAGTTTAGCACATTCTGTTCTTTAGCACAATTCTATTTTTTCTGTATCTGTTTCTGTTACAGGCGTTTTCCTTTTTCCGCACAGGCAATCAGAGCTTCAAAGACAGCGCTGCGGAAACCTTCCTTTTCCAGAGTGCGCACGCCTTCAATCGTCGTTCCGGCAGGAGAGGTCACCATGTCTTTCAGTTCTCCCGGATGCATTCCTGTTTCCAGTACCATTCTGGCACTTCCCAAAACTGCCTGGGCTGCAAAGGAATAAGCCTGTTTTCTTGGCATTCCGAGAGCTACGGCAGCATCCGCCATTGCTTCAATGAACATAAATGTATACGCCGGAGAGCAGCCGCTGACGGCACCTACAGCATCCATAAGACGTTCCGGAACAAATTCTGTACGCCCGAAACTTTCTGTAATCTTCCGGATCTGCTCTTTATCTTCTTCCGTCACACGAGCGTTGGTGCAGGCACCCGTCATTCCTTCTCCGACCTGTGCAGGAGTGTTTGGCATAAGCCGGATCACTTTTAAGGGCTGTCCGCATTTTTCTTCCAGCCATGCAAGCGTTTTACCGGGGGCAATACCCACGATCATATGTTCCGGCGTCAGGACACCTTTGATTTCATCCAGAACTTCTTCATAAAACTGAGGTTTCACAGCAAGTACAATAATTGCCGCATTTCTCACCACTTCGCAGTTGTCAAGAGTCGTCACGACCCCAAGCTTCTCTCTGCTGCGGCGGGATCCTTCCTCCGTCAGATTTGATACAATGATCTCTTCCTTCTTAAAAATTCCCTTTTTCAAAATGCCGCCGATCATCGCAGATCCCATATTTCCGCAGCCAATAAATCCAATTCTCATAGTTGTTATCCTCTCTTCCTGCGTTACTGCCTAATAATGATGATAAGGTCCAAAGGTATTCCGACCCTGACATCATATAATACCTGTCTGTCTATAATGTAATTCATCCTTTCTGATAATGCAACGGGAAAATGTGAACTGCAATGATTTTTCATATTTCACTGTGCTTTTACATGTTTTTCAGCTCGCTTTATTACGGATCTTCACCGGTGTATATTCCGTACAATCTGCTCACAGTGGACGGAATATACACTGTACTCATCTGATTCCTCTTTTTTCTTATTACGGTATCATTCTACAGTCTCCCCATAAGGGGGAGAGTCAAGTACAATTTCAAAACTTTCGTAAAAATCTGAAAGTATTCAATCGTCACAGGTAATGAAAAAGCCGGAAATCCACTAATCAGGAGTTTCCGGCTTTTTGCGAAGCAGATAACGGGAATCGAACCCGCCTCCCCAGCTTGGGAAGCTGGTGTTCTACCGATGAACTATATCTGCATATCACCAGTATAGCATTTTAAAATGAAAAATCAAGAGATTTAAGAAATAAATAAAAACTCTAAGATCAATTAGAGCCGGGCTGCCTGCCCGGCTCACATTTTCGTTCTTTACCGCAATATCGTCCATCTTCCGGATAAGTTCCTTTAATGGGACTTTCCTTTATTCCACAATTCATTATAAACGGCATCCGCTTCCGGTCCAAGATAACGGAAAGTTTCAAGTTCCGGCAGCTTGGAAAGATCCGGAAAGGCAATCTCGCTGCTGCGGATCGTTTCATCTTCAATCATTTCCTGCGCCTCCACATTCGGGGGAACATTGTGTTCAGGGAGTCGAAAATAAAATACACAATCTTAAAACAATATGAAAAAAGTCTAAAGCACGTTTAATGCTCCCTAAACACAATATTTTGCAGCAATTTTCACCAATCCAGAGTTCGGGTCCGTCAGAGTTGTGACTATTGATAATGAACCTTGGTTTGTTGGGAAAGATGTAGCGGAAGCTTTGGGATATAATGAGTCACATAAAGCAATACAAAGACATATTGATGAAGATGACGGGGTGAAACATCCCATCACCGATTCAACCGGAAGAAAACAAGAAGCTTGGCTTATTAACGAATCCGATCTTTACTCCCTGATCCTCAGCAGCAAACTCCCCTCCGCCCAAAAATTCAAACACTGGGTAACATCAGAAGTACTTCCTAATAAAATAGTTTCGTATATTCTGTTTGTGTATCGGCAATATGATAAATATAAACGGTCTCTTTGATAAATTTGTAAATTGCTACATGTTTCTCACAGATCACCATGCGGTATCCTTGCTCGTTGAGCCACGCATCCGGTGTCATGGAACCGGAATTCGGGAATTCAGCCAGACGCTCAATCGAATCCAAGATATGGTCACTCACTTTCAGCGCTGTTTCTACGCTGAACTGAACCAAATACCAGTCTTCTATACTTTTTAAATCTTCCCATGCAGTAGGAAGAATCTCTACATTATACGCCATTGATTCTCTCCCTTAGTGCTTTTCTTGCTTCTGATACACTCATAGTCCTTGCACCGGACAACCGTTCTTCCTCCGCTTGAAGGACTTTTGCTCTGAGGTTGAGAATCTGCTCCCGTCTTTCGAAAGCTTCAAGGTTCATATATACTCCATCACCTTCACCATTTTTTGTGATATAGATAGGCTCTCTTGTTTCTCGTGCTAAATTTGAGATTGAAGAATAATCGTTCCGAAGCGCAGCAGATGCTTTAATAATCATATGGATACCTCCTAGCTTTTGATGATATAATTATATCATATTATTGATATATTGTCTACGAGAATCACACTGAGTAACAAATAAAATGCATAGGCCCGTATCTTTAAACTATACCTTTCTATAATAATCTCTAACACCGCATCTCTATCCATTTATAAATTTATTCCTCCATATGATTATGACCAAAAGGACATTGTGCTCAGGGAGTCGAAAATAAAAATACGCAATCTTAAAATAATATGAAAAAAGTCTAAATCACGTTTAATGCTCCCTGAACACAATACTTCCCCTGTGCCAGGTTCCCTGCACGGTCATAGACATACCCGTTCAGCTTCTGTTCCGTTCCGGAGGCATTCTTATAATAACTCAGCAGCATGCGGTCCTGGTCATCGTAAGTATAACGGATCGAGTCGCTCTGGCTGCCGCATTCCGGCATTTTTCTCCGAAATCCGGGCTTCCCACAGACAGGCTGCAGCCATACAGGCGATTCAGGATATCCTTCCATACGGCAAGGGATGCGTTTCTCGTCTTTTCACCGTAAACTCCATCTTCTTCCAGACATCCCCCACAGTATTGGCACAATAACTTGCAATACCATGTGTTCAGCCAGCACTGATAAGACTTTACACGTTCTTTAACTACATCCGGCTTTTTGTGCGCTGGGGTATCCGTGACAGCAGAGTTTCCTGTATTTTCTGTATTGCCCGGACCTCCATAGTCAATCAGGCAGTATCCCTGTATAGTAGAGTCTGAAACTGCGTAATCTTTATTTTTTACTGTCCCGCCATTGCTATCCCCATATAAAGCTGACGT
>JALEHU010000082.1 GCA_022770365.1 Blautia sp.
ATATATCACATTCAAGCTGTGTAGCAGCTGCCCTTATAAGAATGAATTCTATGAGACACTTTCAAATATCGGTAGGCTGAATGTACAGCTGGAATAGCAACTATTCACGAACCTTGACAACGTAACAACTGCTCTGAACTCGGCCACAGGGATTTTATACCCTTTTGACGGGTTGATCGAGTGGTGTTATGGTTGCATGGATCAATTTTCAGATTCATGGTACAGTTATCAGTTCAGATACTGTCCCGTGAATAATTCAGGTTTATTTATGTTTTTTATTGATTCTGACTATTCTTATCTTTTACTTCAGAAGCTTTACTGCTTTTTTATATATTTCAAATGCTTCCGGACTTATTACTCTTCTATTGGATAAATGCCTTCTTCTCTCCAAATACGGTGCATCAGCTCGTAGCGTTCCAGGGAAAGACCGGTATAGGCACAGTTGGAAGTACAGAATATATAACCATACCCAGGCATTCCTTCTCGCAATGATCTCCTGATATCTGCCTCGCATTCCTCCAGCGTTCCTGTCTGCAGAAGTCCGCAGTTCACATTTCCGCACAGAGCAACTTTATCTCCAACCAGTTCCTTCACTTTTTTCAGACTGACACCGCCTTGAGGGTCGATAGAGTGAAGTGCATCCGGCCCGCATTCCACCATCTGGTCAAGGATCGGCATGATATTTCCGTCGGTATGTTTGATGGTATAAAATCCCATGCTTCTGTAGGTATCCAGAATATCTTTCAGATAAGGAGTAATATATTCCGCAAATAAATCCGGGCTGAAAAACGGATTTGTGTTGAAGCAATAATCTGAACAAAGAGTAAAACCATCCAGCAAGCCTTCGTGTTTTGCCATTTTTTCGGCAAACGCCTTAAAATGATCAACATTTTTCTGAGCCAGTGCTTTCATTTTATCTTCTTCCTCATAAAGAAGAGCGGAAAATTCTATCATGTCATCTCCCGTTGGTATTGCAAACGTAGGATCTCCATGAACCATTGTATAATACTTGTCTCCTGACTGATTACGGATTTCCTCCAGGATGCGCACGGTTCTGTCAAAATATTTCATATTACTTGTATCCATCTGGACAAAAATTGCGCTGTGATCATACTTTTCCGCAGTCTCGATATACGTTTCCGCGATGTCTTTCACGTGTAAATCCTGTTCTCTTCTGCTCATCTGATCCCACTGATCAAAACAGCGATGCTGAGGGTGGATCTTCCCGATTGCCTCCATTGTCAGGAAAAACACAAGTTCAAAATGCGGTACATGTCCGGTGATCGGCTCCCTCTTTAAACATTTGATAAACTTTTCTCTTGGTGTCATAAGATTCCTCCCTGTAATCCCTTCAGATTACTTTATTATATTTTTCATTTAATTAATTATATTTATTAATCATACTCTGCTCCTGTATGCTTTTATAATAACATTTTATTATTTTTATGTCCATATCCATTTCTTTTTTCATTGTTTTGACCAATTATTTCCTGGAATTTTTTATATTTTACTTATACAGTTTTTATATAAGTATATTTTATAATGTTTTTAATTTATTTAAATATATTTTTCAGTCTTAGCAGGAGTATTGCAGCAGAACATATTTCTTATCTATTCAATATTTTCCTGAACACAAAGGAATATTGGTGTGATGCTACATGCCTGCTGAAAAATTCTTCTGCATAATAAAACCGGTCTTCCATTCTGTCCCGATGACAGTTGAAAGACCGGCCCGTATTATTCATGAAAAAATCTTCTTTCTTTTTATTCAGCATGAAAATCCACGATTATCTCCTGCTGTATTTCTCATAGAATTCGTTATACCACAACGCGTTTTCCACAGGTGTATTGGCGGGAATATGATTTCCCACTGCCATGAAATATCCCGGACAGTTCCTGCCTGCATTGATGCATCGTTTTACTTCCTGGCGGATATCCTCTTTATCTCCCATAAGAAGGATTCTGGTATCCGCATTACCCACCAGGACATGTGTTTTCCCATACTGCTCGCAGATTTTATCCAGATCCATACATGGCTCAAACACAAATCCATGCACCCCGCAGTCCGCAATATCCTGCAAAAACTCCGTATAATTTCCATCAGAAGTATACAAAATCCGTTTGCCTGCATCCAGTAATGTTCTGAACTGTCTTTTATAGGCAGGAAAAACAAATTCACGATAGAACGCAGGGGCCAGAAAAGCTCCGTTTGTCCATGTAATATCATCATGGATCATCACGGTTTCTGCCTTGCACTGTGCAAGCGCCTGGAAATACTGGGAAATCCATACTTCATACCGGTTCAGGAATTCGCCGAATCCCCTGAGATCAATTCCCGCCGCCAAAAGAAGTGTATCCCATCCAAGAATTTCCAGGGCACCGGATATACAGGTAACATAAATTCCTGTCATATTCGCAGTATCCGGATAGCTTCTGCACATCAGGTCATAATTCTGATCATACTCTGCTGTAAGAACTTTTTGATCCCGTATTCCATAAACCTCAAACGGATCAAAAGTAAACACATCTTCCGGGTCCTCCAGAAGCTGAAATGTCTCTGCCGAAAAATCCTCTCCGTCCGCCATATATTCCGCATGTCCCAGCTTTGTATACTTCCCGTCAAAGACGTTATTATGAGTAAGAATATTCCAGAACATGCCATAATCCCATTCCTTTATGAATTTCTGAGATGCCTGTTCTTTCACACTCTGCGGACTTTTTGATCCGACATCGATCCCAGTTACCTTTCTGACCAGATTCCAGTGAAAATGTGCCGAATACTCTGTCCTGGGTATTTTTTCCGGCATTTCCATATGCAATGCACTTAATCCGTTCTGCAGTGACATATCGCGATTCCTCCCTTTATCCTCCGTATTACTGCTGTTTTATTCCCGGAAAATCCCGGGTATCTTAATTTCATCCTGTTCGATAGTCTCACCGGCAATCTGTTTCATAAGAATTTCCACTGCCGTCTTCGCCATAGCTGCTTCGTCCTGTTTCACATGGGCATACTGTGAACCGCCCGGTACCAGATAAACATCGTCTACAGAGCATGGCAGAATATGAGAAAACCGGTCCCCGCCGGTTCTTTTTACAGCCTCCAGAAAAGCCAGCAGCACACCATATTCCATGCACACCACTCCGTCAAGATTCCTGCCATGCCGTTTCAGGTAGTCTTCAATCCGGACGACATAATCCTCAATAGGCTTTCGTTTCACGATCATATAAGACACTTCGGGAAGAACACACTCTTCCATGACCGGAAGTTTCAGCTGCTCAATCCTTTCTCTGAATGCCTTTCGCCGCTCCATAAGAGTCACCGTTCCCATATCATCCACGGTTATGATACCGATTCTCGTTCTGCCCTCATCTTTCAGATAATCAACCAGCCTGTAAACGGTATCGGTATTATCCGTTCTGATGGACGGTACTTTGATTCCCTCCATTTTTTTATCCAGAACAACAACCGGAAACGAATCGATAACCAGCTTCAGAATCGCCATGTTGTAATAGGAGCCATGACAGGGCAGTATGATCAGCCCCTCAATTCCCAGAGACATAAGAAATTCTATTTCCTGTGTTTCCCTCTCCCTGTCCGCATAGGAAAAACGGATGCCGAGCCGGTATCCTGCCGACATGGCAGCTTTATCCAACTCATACATCAGATTGATCCCAAAAGAAGGCATGGCATATTCCAGAATTACTCCGATCAGCCTTGAATCTTTTTTCTGAACAATATTCATTTCCTGCTGCCGTATCTCCTGCTGCTCCGGCTTTCCTTTCTCAGACATCACAAAGGAACCTTTTCCGGGAATACGGCGGATCAGTTTTTCATTTGCAAGGATCTGAAGAGCACGTTTTATGGTGATCACACTCACCTGGTATGTTTCCCGCAGCTCCTCCTCTCCCGGCAGTTTACTTCCCGGCTGAAGCTGCCCGCTTTCAATTTTTACTTTCAGATCAGAGTATACCTTCTTGTAAAGAAATTCGTCTTTCGGCATAGTGTTCCCCTCTTTTAAACGGAAATACAGTAAATATATTTTTCTGTCATTTAGTTATTTTATATCATAGAAAAATATATTGTACAACTCTTTTTCATATGATGATGAAAGTAAAACATATTTGCACCCGATTTTTTAAATACAAAATGCAGCGTAAAGAGGAACTATCTTTTTTCCATCTTCAAAGCCGAAGTTTTTTGAAGATAGCTTAATGGCATAAGCCGGCTTGTAAGTGTCTATATAAACCTTAAGGCTCTTCGCTCTGGTGTTGTCGGCAGATTTTACTTCAATGGGGATAATCTGTCCGTCACGCTGAATGATAAAATCTATCTCCGCGCCACGCTCTGATTCCCAGTAATAAGTTTTATGACCATTCATTCCAAGCTGCGTATTGACATAGTTTTCAGCCATACCGCCCTTGAAATCATTGATCTCCTCCACCATATAGAGAACATCATTTGCCGCAAGGTCTTTCTTGGCACATAAAAGTCCTGTGTCAGAAACATAGATCTTGAATGCATCAATGTTACGATAGTTTTCAAGTGGTTTTTTGATATGTTCCACTTTATATACCTGTGATACGATTCCAGACAGAGTAAGCCATTCAATGGCATTCTCAAATTCAGATGCGCGTCCGCCTTTCCTAATCAGCTTATATTGAAACCGGGTATTCTTTTTCGAAAGCTGAACCGTAATATTATCATAAACCAGCCTGGTCTTCTTGATTTCATTAAGATTGTTGTATTTGCTCATATCGTTCAGGTAACTGGCAAGAATCGTATCCTGTGTATGGCGCACAAGGATATGATCCTTTGTTTCTGCAAACTGTATCACGCACTCCGGCATACCACCTACAACAAGATATTGCCGATAAAGCAGCATCGCTGCATCATGCAGGGCAGAGGGCAATGGTGTATCCGTCTGAAAACTCTTTTTAATCTGTTCCACCATGGCATCCTCACCCATTGCAAGCATAAATTCTTCCATATCCATCGGATACATCGTTTTTATATCTACCTTGCCCACCGGAAAAGAATATTTTGCTCTATTGACGGCAACGCCCAGTAAGCTGCCTGCTACGATGATATGATAATCAGGCGCGTCTTCACAAAAGTATTTCAGCGACGTCAGTGCCCTTTCACAGAGCTGTACCTCATCAAAGACAATCAGCGTTTTTTCCTTTACGATCGTCTGTCCTGAAATATGAGACAAAATGGGGATCAGATAACCGGGGCTGATGTTTTCTTCAAAGGTTTTGTTCAGCTTAGGATTGGTTTCAAAATTGAAATACGCTACATTCTCATAGTAAGTACGCCCAAACTCCAGTATAGAATATGTCTTTCCGACCTGCCTTGCTCCCTGCAGAATAAGGGGTTTACGGTATCTGCTTTCTTTCCATGACTCCAGAAATCTCATGATCTTTCTATACATAAATCTGTCCTCCCTAAAAGTACTGATACATTGAATTATAGTAACTTCAGAAGCAACTATCCCACGAGGTGTTTTCATGCATAAATGCATGAAAATCCCGAGAATTACAGCCAAAATCCCATCACCGAAGGTGATTTTTAATGGATTTTGGCCCGTATCTGTGAAGGTACTGAACAGATACAAATTGTATAAAAACGTTGGTATCTCGTTTTATTCTGTTCTGCACTAACCATAGTATATCAGGCATTCATGTAAATATCAATGATATTTCCTCATATAAAAGCACTATATAACATGATTTTTTTTCAGTTTTCAACATTTTTCTACATGTTCGGTTATGTTCACACTTAATTCGGTTAAGCAGAACAGAGGAGCCACCGCATCCTCACGTATCAATACTGCAGTGGCTCCTCTTCCTTACATCATACATATAATACTTATTATTTTGTGGCACATTGAGTTCAAAAACGCAAAATTTTAAATTCTTCCAACCGTTATAATGCCTCTGGCGCCGCGCTTTTCCGCCTCTGCTTTTGCGTTTTGGGCTGCCTCTGAAGCGGCGTAATCAACAGCATCTGTATATGTACCGCCTGTATCAATTCCTATTCCAAGTTTCATTTGTTTCTCCCCGACCGGTTAATCCTCATACTCAATCGCTACCATCTGATGACAGTCAACTTTTGGAACGATATAGGAAACCATGCCGTTGTTCTCCGCAAATGCCAGTTCTTCCTTCTGCGGAACAAGGCATACTCTTTTCACCGGATGTTCTGTTCTGACTGAAACTTCAACCTGATACAGCGGAACAATGTCTTCAATTACCTCAATCCGGTTTCTCTGTCCCTGAAAATCAAAATCTCCACGTAAAGAGGTATGCGCAAACAGCAAATGGTTTATATACCGTTTCTCTTCCTTCTGCTCAGTCAATGTTGCAACGCCCTTATCCGGCATTTTCACAAACAGGGTCTTTTGATCCGCAAGCAATTGATCGATCAGCTGCATAATCAGCTCTTTGTCATGAAGTGAACCGTATTTTCCATAGTCTGCAAATATATTCCAGCCAATATAAGCGGTATTTGCAGTGCTGACCGCAGCAGTTCTTTCCGGTTTCATATCATACGGGGTATGCTGATGAGAGCAGAAATGATATACATCACGGTTAAAATAGGAATCCTTACGGTATGCCTGCGGTGTACCATGCGTAACCTGGATCTCATATCCCTTTTCATACATGACATGTGGTGCTTTTCCTGTGGTAAACGGTTTTTCCGGAATGATATAATCCGGCTGACACGGACTGAAGCCCTGAAATTCCGCCCCGAAATCCAGCGCAAACCTTTCTTCCTTTTCCTTCAGACTGCTGAGACCGGAAGCAAGGATTTTACCGCCGCCTGCGAGATAACGTTCCAGTTTTTTCTGCAATTCTTCTGTCAGACGAATGGTATCCGGCAAAATCAGCAGCTTAAATCTGGAAAAGTCCTCTTCAAGATCTATAAAGCGATAAAGGTATTTTCCCTCAAGCAATACACGATTCGCTCCAATATCTGTATAGTCCTGTCTGTCTTTGTTAGAAACAGATGCATTTACTGCCTCATCCCCGAGTACGGCAATATCTGCAAGATTTTTCGCACCTCTGCACCATGCTTCTTTCTTTTCCACTTCTCCATAGGCTTTTCCAATCAGCTCATAGGTATCCATGTCCATTCTGCCGCTGGGATGCAGCTGATCTCCTACGGAACATTTTGCCCCGAGCGAAAGCAGCAGTCCCGTTTCGTAACGCAGTGCATTCGGATGTTTAAAACCGCCGAATTCACCCCATGAGGTATGGAACTTTCCGGTCATACCCAGATACTCCATATCCAGATTCATGACATAAGAAGCAGACATCGGAAAATGATCATAACCCCATCCGCCAGTCGGAAGGCTTTCCAGCTCCAGATGGGTATTATATCCGGCGATATCCCGTCTTCCTCTGGTGATGTGTCCTGCATTGTGGAAAATCCTGCAGTCCGGATTATAGGAATGAATTACTTCTTCCACAACAGAAGCATATTTTTTATACACAAGTTCTGCCTGTTCCATGACAGCTTCAAAATCCCTGGGATCTTTTCCCCTGTTTAAAATATCCTGTCTGCATTTTGAACAGTAACAGGGATGCACGGATGAAATGTCAAGAAAAACACCCTCCGGCCTGTATACTTCCATGACCTCTCTGATCTGTTCAATCAGCAGATCGAAATATCCTGTATTAAAGCATAAAAGATGAAAGCCTGCCTCAGCAGTGAAGTCTTTGACCCATGTCAGAGATTCATCCGCATATCTTACCAGCCATTCCGGATGCCTTACCGCTTCCTTTTCATCCAGTCCCGCGGAAATATATACCGGAGCGCGGACGCCAATCTCCCTGCAGGCCTCCAGCTCTGCCCCCAGCAGATCAAACTTTAAATGGGGATGCATTTCATGAACCCTGGTGGGATGATATGCATATCCGTGATGACATTTTGAAAACACAGTAATGGAATCCACATGTCCCTTTTTCAAAGCAGCCTGGAATTGTTCTTTATCAAACTGTTCTCCAATTCCTTCGATATCTCCTGATGTGTGAAAATCAAGATGTATCTGTCTGAATCTTAAATTATTCATTTTTCCCTTCTCCTTTTTCGTTATTTGCAGTGACACCCCGGCTCAGAATCCCCCATAACAGCTATACTCTTTGACATACAGAACTCAGGTCACGTTAAGCTGCTTCTTCCCCGTCACGGTCACTTATATTATTGATTATAAAGAAAAGTCTATATCCGTCAAGCAGAATCACATAATGAACCACAGTTTCGTTTCCTGCACCATCATCTCAAAAGGTTTCATATTTCTTAACTCCCATCTTAAGTATTGTTATCCTTCCCGGCAAAAAACCTCCGGGCTGACCCGGAGTTTTTTAACACATAAATCATAATACTTTTATTGATCTTTCATTGCGCTTTTATTATGCTGCTTTCCAGACCTCTATTGTGCTTATACTTAGCCTTTATTATGCCTTTATTAAGCTGCTTTCCATGCTTCGATCTGTGCCTGTTTTTCAGCGATAATATCATTCACGCCTGCGGATTCCAGTCTGCTTAAGAATTCCGGAATCTTTGTCTCAGGATCAATGGAGCCGCTTGCCATAGATGGAAGCATTTTTTTCAGTATCCGGGCATTTTCCTCTGTCCAGAGAGACGGCTCCCAGGCCAGCAGCTGACAGGAATCAAATCCGTTCTGCTGAAGTATTTCCAGTTTGTGATCCATAAGCTCCATTTTGTCAAGATAAACACAAGTACCAATCTGCATTTTTATTGCCTCCTGATCCGTAAAAATATGTTATATTTCATGTTCCACATGCTCAATCATTTTTCATAATTCCGTCTCCTGACGTACAATCTCCACTGGTATTCATCAGGAGAACGTAATCTCAAACAATCTTGCACTGTATGGATGATCCAATTCTACGCTCAGATTGCTATTTCCTGTATTCAAACGATATCGGCAGCCCAAATCTGCGGGATAAATACATTGAACTGATTTTACACTTTTTCCATATTCCTGAAGCGGAATACTGAAATTACTGCATTCACTTCCGGCACGCCATACCGCAAGATACATTTTATGATCTTTTCTCATCCCATAGCTCATCCATTTACTGTCAAATGCAGGAATACCCGTGGGCCATGCCGGAATGCTCTCCCGGATTTCTGAACGGATTTTCTTATAAAGCTGAATTCCCTCTTTTACAAGTTCAAACTTTTTTTGGGAAAGGTTGGGCAGATGTCCGCTCTGATGAATTCTAAGAAGTATGGAATTAATCATATTAAAAACTGTTTCTTCTTCATCGCCCGCGGTTGTCGGATAAGCCCATACGGCAGCCTGTTCCGGAGTGACTGCGGTAGGTGACGCAGCTGCAATACTGCAGTATTTTTTATAGTCGATCTGATCACTTGTCGATTGTATACTATGAATTTCCAATAATGGATATGCCATCCTCATACCGCCGCTGCTGCAATTCTCAATCACCAGATCCGGATATCGGTTAAAAATATTTTTCAGCCACTGGATATAAGCTCTGTTATGATTAAGCAATCCATCGCCCGCACTGTCACTTGCATGCTCTGTTCCAATTCCGGCATTTATGTTATAATCCATTTTGATATAGCCAACTTTATATTCTCTGACTAAACGATCAATTACAGAAGAAGCATATTTCCTTACTTCAGGATTCCTGAAGTCAAGCTGATATCGACCATGATCGATCACTCTTTTCCCATGTCTTATGAAAAACCAGTCATCCGGGAGTTTCTCCGCAAGCGGACAATGGATTCCCATAACCTCGATTTCCAGCCAGAGTCCCGGAATCATGCCCTTCTCCAGAATATGATTGATGGGCTCAATGATTCCCTTCGGAAAACGCACGGAGGAAGGCTTCCACTCCCCAACTTCATCCCACCAGATGCCATCCGCATACCATCCTGCGTCAATACAAAAATATTCACATCCTGCTTCCGCAGCTGCATCTATCAGCGGAATCAGTTTTTCGGTAGTCGGATCCCCGTACAGACAATTCATATAGTCATTAAATATAACGGGCAAATCTTCGTTATCTTTGTTCGGTCGCCGAATGATTCTTCGGTATTTTGTTAATTCTCCTATCGTTTTCTCAAAAGTCTTTTCAAAAGAAACTGCTGCTTTTACTGTTTCAAATCTTTCTCCCGACTTTAATTTCTTAAACCAGTGATTCTCATTTTCTGCAGGGCCGCTAAGAAGCACATAGATTTCGCCCAGCGTGTCACTGATCTCGTACTGCCACGAACTAAAGCTTTCAATTTGCCAGGTCATACATAACCCGCTCTCTGTATTTTCCAGAGATCCCATCGGTAAATACTCAGAACAGCCCCAGGTTCCATTCGAAACAATCGAGATTCTTTTCATTGAAAAATTCTGTCTTGACAAAGGATCTGCAGCTGCCGCTGTTCCTTCCACACGGTTCAATCCCAGTTCCGGCAGGCTGTATTTTCTCCACTGCACTTCTCCTGCCCATGTATTATGCGGAAGATGAAGGACTCCTTTTTCATTCCAGGGTTTTAACCCTTCTTTCAGACATCCTGTTAAGGCGAAGGAAGAAACATATTCTAAAGTCTCCTCATCCGCGCCTGTGTTGATAACTTCATTCCAGGTTCGGATCACAGAGATATTATCATAAAACTGTACATGACTGATAACTGTTATATTTTCAGCCTGCTGCTCAATTTCAAGTTTTCTTCCAAAGGTATTTCTTGTATCTGTATGCCCCACGTATTTTAACAGCTGTCCGTGAGACGATCCTGAATATTTGCTTCCATGATGTTCGTCTGGATTGTACCCGGATAATTGTAACTGAACACAAGAAAATTTTCCTTTCTTATAAGATTCAATGCTGTCTTCTTCATAAGGAATCACATTACAATGAAGAAGGCAAACATTGTTTTCCTCCGTCACTTCAAACATCATGTAAATACCATTTTCTTCGATCTGAATTCTTTTTTTCATTGATTCTCCCCTGTAAAATAATTTCTTGATTATTTATCAGTATTATATCTGAAATATCAGAAGAAAAACAGATGTTATTTGGGATTTATGCACTATTTTTTTCGATAAACAGCATCCTTCTTAATTGACTTTTCACAATACACACTATACAATGAAACAGCAAAGAGCACTCATCAATGATGTACATCGTACGAATTTGAAACTGGAGGGTTTTTCTATGGATTCTGTAATTAACTGACATGATCAGTATACTGTTACCAGGAACCGGATTCTCTATATGCAGGATCAGCATCACATTCCGGGAGTTCAGGCTCTCGCTCGTCACACAATGAAAAACGCCATTCCGTCATTAGAATGACATTACCATGAGAACTGCTTTGAATTTACTGTTGCGACAAAAGGTACGATCAATTTCTGCACCGTACTTCCTCTTACAAATTCTCCGGCGGAGATGTTTTTGTGTCGTTTCCCAATGAAATCCACGGTACGAATAATGTTACCATTGCCCTTGGTGAAGTTTACTGGTTCCAGCTTGATATCAGTGATGAAGATCATTTTCTTTACCTAAACAAAGAAACTGCTCATTACATCATTCAGCGGCTGAATGCAATTCCCCACCACGTAGTCCAGGCAAATGCGGAGGAAGTGTATCCACTGCTTAAGAATGCCGTCCACCTGGTACAGCTCGGAGAAGATCCTCATATGATTGCTGCTTATCTTCAGCTTTTTCTTTATCTTGTGATCAGTTTCTCACACAAGGAACAGTTCCGGCTCACTCCTGATATCGGCAAAACACTGAACTATATTCTTGACAATATTACTTCCGATATTACTCTGGAGAAGCTTGCAGCAATAGCCAATCTCTCCTGTTCTCAATATAAGCAGAAATTCAAAAAACAAATGGGAATTTCCCCGAGACGTTTTGTTAATCAGCAGAAAATTGAATATGCCAAACTCCTGCTCCAGGAGAGTAAATCCGTCACAGATATCGCCATGCTGCTTGGATTTACCACAAGCAGTTATTTTTCAACTGTTTTTAAAAAGCATACACTCTGCACGCCTATGGAATATGTAAAATCTTTGCAGAACGATACAGTTAATTAAGTATTCTCCGCCTAAAAACCATATGCATTGCTCTTATACAGTTAAAAGATAGAATCCCTGCAAACACATTTCTGTACAAGGTAATGGAACCTCTGTCTACAAAAACCGGAACTCTCTGTTGCTGCACAGAAAGTTCCGGTTCCCGAATCAGTATATACTATTAGCCTGAATTATTCACGGAACAGTATCTGAACTGATAACTGTACCATGAATCTGAAAATAGATACTTGTAGCCATAACACCACTCAATTAACCCGTCAAAAGGGTATAAAATCCCTGTGGCAGGGTTCAGAGCAGTTGTTAAG
>JALEHU010000090.1 GCA_022770365.1 Blautia sp.
CGCAAGTATGCTGATTGACATGAAGTTTTCTATCAAAGAGATTTCGGACCGGCTTGGACATGAATCACCGGAAACAACCTGGAAAGTTTATGCTCATTTGTATCCAGGAAAAGACAGGAAGCTTGCTGACGCTCTCAATGAAGTAAGAGCCACAAATGATAATGCAGAAGATAAAAACGTATGAAACGTACAGTATCATATAATAACAAAAAATCCCCAAAAATAAGACACTTTCTCCCCATTAACATCACCGTAGCATCACGGGCAAAAATAAAATCCCGGAAACCCTTGTAAATAAAGGATTTCTGGGATTTTGCTCATTATTCAAACTCAATCGTTCCGGTTGGTTTCGGTGTAAAATCATAAAGTACACGGTTTACACCAGGAACCTCATGTGTGATTCTCTCTACCAGATGGCACATCAGATCAAAAGGAATGTTCTCAACAGTTGCAGTCATTGCATCATTTGTATTGACTGCGCGGATGATAACAGACCACTCAAATGCTCTCTTTCCATCTTTTACACCCGTAGATCTGAAGTCCGGCACTACTGTGAAATACTGCCATACTTTTCCTTCCAGACCATTCTTTGCAAACTCTTCGCGAAGAATTGCATCGGATTCACGAACTGCTTCCAGTCTGTCGCGGGTGATTGCACCCGGGCAGCGAACGCCAAGTCCCGGTCCCGGGAACGGCTGGCGATATACCATGCCATGTGGAAGTCCAAGCTGTTCTCCAACAATACGAACCTCATCTTTGAACAGGATCTTAATCGGCTCAACCAATTCAAAATTCAGATCCTCGGGGAGTCCGCCTGCGTTATGATGTGCCTTGATTCCTTCCTCACTCTCAAGAATGTCCGGCCAGATTGTTCCCTGTGCAAGGAATTCTACTCCATCAAGCTTGCGGGCTTCTTCTGCAAATACTTCGATAAACTCTCCACCAATGATCATTCTCTTTGTCTCCGGATCTGTCACTCCCGCTAATTTATCAAGGAAACGATCTGTTGCGTCAACATAGACAAGATTTGCTTTCATCTGGTTCTGGAAAACTTCGATCACCTGCTCTGGCTCTCCTTTTCGAAGAAGACCATGATTTACGTGTACGCTTGTAAGCTGATCTCCAATCGCTTTGATCAGAAGTGCTGCTACTACAGATGAATCTACACCACCTGAAAGTGCAAGTAATACTTTTTTGTCTCCAACCTGCTCACGGATTTCTTTAATCTGCTCATCGATAAATGCCTGCGCAAGCTCTGGAGTTGTAATTCTAACCATGTCTGCCGGACGTCTTTCTGCTGCCATAACTCTTACCTCCATAGTCTTTTTGTAGTTGTGTGTAGGAATCATAACACATTACTGTGCATTTGAAAAGCAAATCTTTTTAAATAGCGATACAACAAATCAATCAATACGGCAAAAAGGAGACATTGCCCCGGCAGATTATTCAGGATTAATCATCCGCTTTAGCAATAACTCCTTTTTGCAGTTCTGCCCACAGCAGCATAGTTTGCTGTCACATGCAGACAATTATCAGTATGTTACTCTTATTTTTCAACGCGAACAATGCGTACATCGTATTTTTTCAGTGTCTCACCTGTTTCAACAGTTTCTCCTGTCAAAGCATCTTTATTTCCTGCCAGGCAGGATGGAATCTCGATCTCTTTGTCTTTAAAGTTCATGACAAAATAGAATTTACCGTAATCCGCTTTTCTGCAGGTCACCTCAAGTTCTGTTTCTTCACTGATCACCGGTTTTACCTGCGCATCTGCGGCAGCCATTTCAAGAACCTTTGCGATACCCGCCTCATCCATATCAGTTCCGATATAGTAAGTTATTCCGCTGCCAAAACAATTCTTTGTCACAGCCGGAGTTCCCGCGTAAAAATCACTTCTGTATTTTGCCACACACTCGGCACCTTCCAGATGCATAAGGTCACACACGATTCTGGATTTCACTTCACTTCCGTCATCAAATACCACATCATTGAACTGCTCCGGAGCAAGGGCATCGATTTCTTCCACCCATACACCGACCATCTCTTTCAGCGGTCCCGGATATCCGCCGAGATAGACATTGTCGGATTCTCCCACGATTCCGCTCATGTAGGTTGTCACAAGCACGCCGCCGTTCTTTACAAAATTCTCAAGAGCTTCTTTCATACCTTCTTTGACCATATATAGAACCGGTGCAACGATCATTTTGTACCTGCTGAAATCCGCGTCAAACGGGATCATGCTGACACCGATGTTTTTGTCATAAAAATATTTATAGTACTGATGAATCTGATCCACATACATCAGATCCACATTCGGTCCGCTGGTATATTCCAGAGCCCAGTAATTATCCCAGTCAAAAACGATTCCAACTTCCGTTTCATTAACAGAACCAAGGGTTGTATCACCAAGGCGCTCCAGTTCTTCCCCAAGCTGTTTCACTTCACGAAATACACGGGTGTTTTCTGTTCCAACATGTCCGATGACAGCGCCATGGAATTTTTCACATCCGCCCACACTGCGGCGAAGCTGGAAAAACTGAATGGTATCGGCACCGTGCGCCATTGTCTGATAGCTCTGGGCACGCATCTGTCCCGGTTTTTTCAGAGAATTGTACATCTGCCAGTTCTGCTGGCTGGGAGTCTGTTCCATCAGCATGAACGGCTCGTCCTTCAGTCCGCGCATCAGGTCATGGCTCATGGCAATAAAGCTCCAGGGAGTATCATAGCTGGGATAATTGTCCCAGGAAACAACATCCATTTCCTTCGCCCATTTGAAATAGTCGAGGCCTTTGTAGGTTCCCATAAGGTTCGTGGTGATCACCGCGTCAGGAGCATAAGAACGGATGATATCACGCTCCATTTTATAATTTTCAAGAATGCTGTCGGAATTAAATCTGCAGTAATCAACAGACAATCCGGCAAACGCAGTATCTATTCTGGCTGCGCCAACGGATTTCTTCTCCATCCCATCGCCCAGAACATTTGGAAGTACGATTTCATCCCAGTCATAAACCGTATGTCCCCAGAATTCCAGATTCCATGCCTGATTCACAGCCTCGATGGTTTTGTATTTCTTTTTCATCCACACGCGGAATGCTTTCTCACAGTTTTCGCAGTAGCATTCTCCGCCGTATTCATTATTTACATGCCAGCAGGTCACGTGTTCGTTTTTGCCGTAGCGCTCTGCAAGTCTGTTTACCAGAGCCCGGGCATATTTCTGATATACGGGAGAATTCGGGCATGCATTATGACGCTGGCCGAATTTGTGATGCCTTCCCTCATAATCGGTTCTGGCAACTTCCGGGTATTTTTTTACCATCCATGCGGGAAGAGCTGCTGTGGATGTGGCAAGCACGATATCGTAGTTTTCTCTGCTCAGCATATCCACGATCTCATCCAGTTCGCTGAAATTATACTCTTCCTCAGACGGCTGGATTTTTGCCCAGGAAAATACATTGATCGTTGCCGAGTTGATCCTGGCATCTCTGAAAATTCTCATATCTTCATCCCAGACTTCCTTCGGCCACTGGTTGGGATTATAATCTCCGCCGTATAAAATTCTTTTAAATTTACCTTTCATCATAAAACCTCCTGCAGTTTTTTTATTTCTCAGTTCGCTGCAACTCCTTTTCATAGTCTGCTTCACACTTCCGTTTTTTCATTATACAATGTCTGGACAACAAAATGTGTAATATGTTAAACTGAATAATATAACATTTTGAAACAAGGTGATCAAATGCCTATTTATTTTCGCAGTACTCCTGTCAATGAGCCCTTTGCCTTTGATTCCATCGGGAACCACTGGCGGCAGGGAATGGTGTGCCGTCCCAAAGGCTATCCGCTCTACCACTATCTGCAGACGGAGCGCGGCCGCGGCAGAATTGAGGTCAAAAATCAGACATACATCCTGAACGAAGGGGAAGGAATCCTCATTGCTCCCTTTATCAGCCACTCCTACCTTGGAGAAACAGAAGAATGGTTCACGTCCTTTGCTACCTTTACAGGCACAGCTGAGAGCACCATTCCCCATATTCTGAAAAACAGATCCATCATCTTCACCGACAGAGAGCAGGGAAACCGGATCAGCCCCATCATTTCCGACGTGGTTCAACAATATGCAGCCCCTCCTCTGAATGCCCGCTCCCTGTCCATTGACTGCTACAGTCTCCTCATGCATTTTGTCGACGGGATTTATACCAGTGATCTGAAAAATGATCCATTATATGAGCGATATATTCTTCCCTCAATAAAAGAAATTGAAACCAATTATCATTCAAAGCTGACTGTGCAGGAATTAAGTCAGAAGGTTTACGTCACGCCCCAGTACCTGTCACGGCTTTTCGGACGTTTTCTGGGATGTTCCGCATATGAATATCTTACTTCCTTCCGCATCAGCAAAGCCAGAGAGCTGCTCATTACGCATCCCAGGATGGAAATACAGAACGTCGCTCACCGGACCGGCTTCGAAGATGCCAGCCACTTCATTGCCATGTTCAAAAAAAAGACCGGTACAACCCCGAAAGAATTTCGGGTGCTGTACCGGCTTCGCGAGTAATCCTCCCGCTGGTACATCATTTCCGAAACGATGTACCAATGGCACACATATTCATTTTATCTGGCAGTCAGGATCTCCAGAAGTGCTCCGTATAAATCCTGGTTCAGGTTCATGGAATTCAGCTCTGCAGCAAGTACAGAAACCTCTTTTTCTCTCTGAATTACTTCATACAGCTGATCCTTCAGCCTAAATTCGATCTCTGCCTGATTCAGGAATTCGAAGCAGCGTTCTTCCGTTCTGTTTCTGCATGCTGTATACTGCGGATCCACCGTAATCTTTACCATCTGATTTACCAAAACACACGGAACAGAAACAATCACTGCCTGTTTCCTGCTGTCGTAGGAGATATCCTCTGCATCCACGGAATTTCCATCCACTGTAATCTTCACAGAAGCTGCAGCTTCTTTCTGATATCCGGTCAGTTCCACTGTATACCGGCGTTTCTCCGGAATCAGAGTCAGATCTCCGCTGGCAGGCAGGATCGTAAATACATTTTCATGCTCTTCTGTATACTGCATTTCTGTGATCACACACTGTTTCTTTTCATACGCACAGGTTTCGTTGTCATCTTCGTACAGGGCAAATTTCCCTTCCGCACCTGCGTACACATGGATTCTCAGAGAATCCGGATTTTTGGAAGCCTGCGCTCCACTGATCTCATCTGTAAAAGGTACGATTCCGCCCGCCTTTGCAAGGACCGGAATACTGTCCAGTGTACGGTACATATCCAGTGTCCGTCCGCCTCTGTACATCATGCCTGTAAAAATATCATACCAGATGCCTTCCGGAAGCCAGACATTCACCCTGGCCACATTGAGCTTTCTCACGCGAGGCGTGGTCACAGGAGCAACTATCAGTTCTGTGCCGAACATATACTGATTTTTTTTCTCATATGCACCCCGTTCTTCCGGATGATCATAGTACATGGGAAGAACCAGCGGAAGGTTTTCCTGATAACTTCTGTAATTCATGGTATACAGATAAGGGATCATGGCATGGCGCAGACGAAGTGCTTCTCCCATGGCGATCTCCGTTTCTTTCTTAAATCTCCAGGGTTCTTTTCCGTTAAACTCACTGCTGGAACTGTGAAGTCTCATGATCGGGGAAAAGACACCTAACTGGGTCCAGCGGGCTGTCATTTCATCGTTTTTATAACCCAGCATATGGCCGCCAATATCATGACTCCACCAGCCATATCCGATGTTCGAAGCTGTTTCCGTAAAGTATGGCTGGAAATCCAGAGACTCCCAGGTGATCAGCGAGTCTCCGGAAAATCCTACCGGATAACGATGGCTTCCCGGACCGGCATATCTGGAAAAAGTCATGGGACGTTTACCGTTTCTTCTACTGTCCAGGAAATGAAAATGATTAAAAATCCACAGCGGATCCAGTCCTTCAATTTTGCAGTTGCTGCCCTGCTGCCAGTCGATCCACCAGAAATCCACACCTTCCTCTTCTCTCGGATGATGCAGATATTTGAAATAAGCCTCCATAAATTCCGGATCAGCCGGATCGCAGACTACCGGGTTTTCCGCCTCTGTATCCACGCCCATGGCTTTGGCCATTTCCTCATACATCTCCTCATGAGCCCGCACACCATCTGCCGGATGAACATTCAGTGTAGTGCGCATTCCTCTGTCATGAAGCCGTTTCAGAAAGCGCTTTGGATCCGGAAAAAAGTCTTTGTTCCAGGTGTATCCGGTCCATCCGCTTCCGTATTTCGGATCAATATCCACCAGATGCCAGTCCATGTCGATAACTGCCACAGTAAAGGGAATGTTTTCCCTGTCAAACCGTTCCATCAGCTCCATATAGGACTCTTCGGTATATTTGTAATAACGGCTCCACCAGTTTCCCAGAGCGAATCTTGGGAGCATCGGCGTTTTTCCGCACAGGCGGTAAAAATCATTAAGAGCCACCTTATAGTCATGACCATATCCAAAAAAGTACAGATCCCGGATGCCCTTTTTTCTCGGTTCGATCCATCCGTCCGGCAGTAATATCTGCGACTTGCTGTCATCAATCACAGAATATCCAAATCCGGAAACCACACCATGTTCCAGCGGGATCTCGCCGTCAGCCTCATCAAGCGTTCTTGCTGTTCCGCCAAGATCATGGATTTCCTCCCCATAATGCCAGACACTGTGGTAGGCACTTAAGTTTCCTTTTACCTGTATGCTCAGTCCGTGACTGGAAAATTCTTTCTCGTTATAAATAAGATGTATCCGCGAAGTATGAATTTCGATTCCGTCTCCATCGGATATCACTCTGTAGTCTGTCTCAGGAAAGTCCCGGAAAAATACCATCTGCGTAGGTCTGTCTTCAAACACGCCATCCTCACTGTACTCCAATCGGATCAGCCCTTCTGTGAGAAGGGTGATCCGATATTTTTCACCAGTGATCATATTGGCAGCCAGAGCAGCGGGACGGGTTTCTACTTTGTAAATATCCTGCATGATTCTGTCTCCTTTATGTAATCCTTTCGCTGTTCCATCAGCCTTTGACTGCTGATGCTGCAATACCTGCAATAAACTGCTTCTGGAAGAACAGATAGATCAGCAGGACCGGAATAATGGAAATTGCAGTCGCCGCAAACAATGCGCCATAATCTGTGGAATACTGTCCGTTGAACATCTTCAGTCCTACTGCCAGAAGCTGTTTTTCCTGTGTATTGATTACCAGATAAGGCCACAGGAAGTCTTCCCATGTCCAGAGGAACTGGAAGATCGCGATACTGGAAATTCCGTTCTTTGACATTGGAAATACAATTCTCTGAAAGATGTAAAATTCATTGGCACCGTCAATTCTGGCCGCTTCCAGAATCTCACCCGGCAGAGAAGAAATGTGCTGTTTCATCATAAAAATTCCGAATCCGCTGAACATTGCCGGGATGATCAGCGCTTTATAGCTGTCCATCCATCCAAAGCTCTGGATCATGGAATATTTCGGAATGATCGTTACACACCAGGGCACCATCATCGTGGAAAGAACAAATCCGAAAATCAGATTTCTTCCCTTAAACTTATATTTGCTCAGTACAAATCCGCAAAGGGTACTTGTATAAACCACCAGAACAGTCACTACCAGCGTTACTACTAAACTGTTTATAAAAAATCTCAGGAAGTTAAAATGCGCATTCATATTCATATAATTATCCAGAATAAATTCCTGAGGAAGAAGATGCTGTTCCAGTGCCATGATTTCACTGTTCTTCTTGAAAGAGGAGCACAGCATCCATACAAACGGATAAACCGTAATCACTCCAAGCATAAGAAGAAGGATATTCAATGCAATACTGCTTATTTTTCTTCTCATAACAGCCTCCTATTCTTCTGTTCCGGAAACCCGGAAGGATAACCATGAAAATACTGCGGTAATGACAAACAGTACAAAGGATAATGCGGATGCATAACCAAAGTTATATTTCACAAAAGCTTCATCATAAATAATGTAAGAAGCCAGATAAGTTGCAGTACCGGGACCGCCTTCGGTCATGATCAGGATCTGTACATATGCCTGAATGTAAGCAATGATAGAGTTGATCACTACAAACAAAGTCATTGGCTTCAGAAGCGGCAGTGTGATATAACGGAAAGTCTGCCATGCGTTGGCCCCGTCCACTTTGGCTGCTTCCAGAGCATCCGCCGGGAGGGAATAAAGTCCAGCCATATACATTACGACTGCATATCCGAAATCTTTCCAGATCGTCATAAGCATGACTGCGATCAGTGCTGTCTTCGGATTCATCAGCCAGTTCACGTCCAGTCCGAAGATCTGATTGATCGTACCGATCTGGGGATTGTACATGAATTTCCATACAAATGCCACAGCTACCATAGGTGTAACTACCGGCATGTAATAAACTGCCCGGAAAAAGCTCTTATACTTAATAAGCGTGGAATAAATCGCATATGCAATTCCAAGTCCCAGACCTACACGGAAAATAATGACCACAACCGAAAAGATCAGTGTATTTAACATAGACTTTCCGAACAGACTGCTTGTAAATACATCTTTGTAGTTCTCCAGTCCCAGGAAATTATAAGTTCCACTCAAAGGGTTCCATTCATGAAAGCTTCCTGCAAATGCAATTCCGATAGGGATAATGAGAAACACGGAAAAGAAAATTACCATTGCAGCTACAACAATATTTCTCAGTATAATTTCGCTTTTACTCTGCAGGGGATGAGTCTTTTTGAACATCAATGCTTACCTCCCTCTATCTCTGTTACAGGTTTTCTTCCTGATTATTTTGCATACGCATAAAGATTTTCCACGGATTCAAAGGAGCTGTTCTTCATATCTTTGATAATATTCTCCTGTGCCTCATCAAGAGCTGTTTCAATATCAACACCGTTGAAGAAGATGTCCTGTCCTGCTTTTTTCAGAGAAGTCTCCACTGTGGATGGCATCGGGCCCGGCCAGATATAATGGTCAATGTGCTCGGAAAGTACTTTCAGGGACGGATTTTCCAGAATCTTTTCATTATCTGCAAGGGATTTCTTAGCCGGGAAAGTACTCATGGCAAGGTTGAACGCAACCTGTGCATCATCGTTTGCAAGGAAGTATTTCACAAAGTCCTGTGCAACTGCCTGCTGGTCAGCCGGTGCATTCTTGTTCACACCAAAGGTGGATTCACCATTGTAACGGTTGTATGCATACGGTTCTCCGTCAAATGTAGGAATTTCAAATACACCGAAATCAATGTCACTCCAGGTTGTTTTCAGAGTGTTGTAGAAATGACCCCACTGAATAACCATTGCAGACTGACCCTGTCCAAAGCTGTCAGAACCTTTTTCACCGAAATCCTTGGAACCGACACCGTCTGTTTCATACATATCTACCAGCATCTGCATTACCTGTTTCATCGCATCAGAATTTACATTCGGAGTTTTTCCGTCTTCCTGGAACAGGTTTTCACCCAGCTGATAATTCAGGCCGAGAAGGTAGTTCTGATGGAAGTCATCGTTAAAATTCAGACCTGCCTGAATCAGTTTGTCACCGTCTTTAATAGTCAGTTTCTTTGCTACTTCCCGCATTTCATCCCATGTTTTCGGAATGTCTTCGTCGGTAAGTCCTGCTTCTTCCCACATTTTTTTGTTATAATATACAGAACCGGTCATCATGCCATAGTCAATGTAGTAAACATTACCGTCAATCACATGGGCATCCACACCTGTAAAGTCTGCCTGAAGGTCTTCCAGCGGAATATCAAGAGGTGCCAGATAGTTGATCAGGTTCTCATGATAGCTGTTATGAATGTTGAAAATTGCCGGTCCCTTCTCTCCGTCCAGAGCCAGTGGAAGCTTGGTCCAGTAATCTTCCCACGGGTTGTTCACCAGTTTGATAGATACATTCGGATGAATTGCGGTATATCCGTCAATTACCTGCTGGAAAAGATCATCGCTGCCCCATTCCCATAATTCTATGGAAATATCTTTTCCATCATTGATTTCTACAGTAGGATCATATTTAATCGTGTCACCGAAAGGTTCCTTCGGCACATCTGCCTTTGCTTCGGTTTTTTCTTCTGCTTCCTTTTTCTCTGTGCTTCCGCCGCATCCCGCTAATCCTGTTACTGCCAGTGCAGCTGCCATCATGGCTGCAAGCATTTTCTTCTTCATAATCATACCTCTTCTTTCTGGTTATTTTGGATTACGTTTTTCCTTTTGTTTGGTTTAGCGCTAAATCTGTTATTAAACTACCACATCTCTTAAATCTCGTCAACAGAATTTTGTTTTTTCATCATTTTACACAGCGATTATTTTATATATTTATGCATTATTAATAAAATTGGTTTATTTGCAAAAGAATGCTCCTTGCTTTTCTATGCTTTATATAGTATAATATAAACAAATAATATCACGGAATTTAGATTTATTAAATCTTTTTCTTTGATCTTTTCAGAATTTATAAACCATTTGAATTTATAGATTAAACTTTACAGAAAAGAGGTTCCCTATGACTTTAAAAGACATTGCTGACAAAGCCGGTGTCAGTATGATGACGGTTTCCAATGTCATCAACGGAAAAAACAACCGCGTTTCCGCCAAAACAATTGAAAAAGTAAATGCCATTATCAAAGAATGCGGATATGTTCCCAATCTCAGTGCCCGCAGCCTGACGAACAAGACTTCCTCCATTGTCGGAATCATTATCCATCTTGATAATGACGCTCTTGATGAGAACTATCTGGAAAATCCCTATGTCAGTACAATGATCGGCACTATTGAAAGAGAGCTCCGCCGCAATGGATATTATACGATGGTTCGTTCTGTTTCCAGAAAATCAGATATCACTCTGGTCTTAAAGAACTGGAACGTAGATGGATTTATCTTTCTCTATCCCGATGAACATGAATATTTTCGTCAGTTTATTGAATCCGCCCCCTGCCCGGTTGCTATTTTTGACAGTCATCTGAATATTTCAGGACTTATAAACGTCTGTTCCGATGATGAAAAAGGCCTCTACCTTGCCACAAAATATATGATCAACCGGGGACACTCTCATATTGCCTTTGTAGCTGATTATAAAGATAACTACCTGCTCACCCGCCGTTTTCAGGGATACTGCAGGGCATTGGAGGAATGCGGAATCCCATTCCGGGAAGAATTTATTTTTCCGTATTCCCCATCCTATGAGGGAGGTATT
>JALEHU010000102.1 GCA_022770365.1 Blautia sp.
AGAAGCAACCAGAAAATACAGAGAAGATGAGAACCAGCTACAGAAAGCAGTAAAAGAATGCATAGAGAAAGGCATTCTTGCAGACTATCTTTTAAGAAAGAGCAGCGAGGTGGTAAATATGTTAATGGCAGAGTATGATTATGAAATGGATATTGAGGTACAGAGGGAGGAAGCCGCAAAAAGAGCAGATGATAAGCGATTCGCAGATGTTATTGATAAGATTGTAAAAAAAATGCAGATATCTCCTGAAGAAACCTGCCAGATACTGGATGAACCTTATGAAAAGTATCTGGAGATTAAAGAACAATACACGGAAAACACTGAAAAGCCATAAAACATTTTCAGAAATAATCTGAAAAGCCGGTTCCGGGAAGCCTGCTTTTCTAATAAATGCACTTACAGGAGAAGAAAGATTTATGAGAAAACAAAATTTTCAATGGACGGAAATGACAATGGGTGTCTGTTATTATCCGGAGCACTGGGACAGGTTGCTCTGGAGAGATGACCTGAGGCGAATGAAAGAAACAGGGATTTCTGTTGTCCGCATTGCGGAGTTTGCCTGGAACAAAGTGGAACCGGAGGAGGAAAAGTTTACTTATACCTTTTTTGATGAATTTCTGGATATTTGTCTGGAAGAAAATATGCGTGTGATATTCGGAACACCCACAGCAACACCTCCGGCATGGCTGACTGAAAAATATCCGGAAGTGCTGAACGGCCGGGAAGACGGCACTCTTTACCGGCATGGTGCAAGACGGCACTATAACTATAATTCAGGGAAATATCAGGAATTGTCCGCCCGTATTGTGGAAAAGCTTGCATCTCATTATGGAAAACATCCGGCGATTGTGGGATGGCAGGTGGATAATGAGCTGAACTGTGAAACATATGAGTATCATTCTGAAGCGGATTCAGAGGCTTTTCGCGTGTTTCTGAAGGATAAATACGGTACACTGGGTGCCCTGAATGAAGCCTGGGGAACGGTATTCTGGAATCAGACATACACAGCCTGGGAGCAGATTTATGTGCCGCGCCCGGTATTGAATGACGGATATAATCCACATATGTATCTTGACTACAACCGCTTTATTTCCGAAAGCACGATCCGGTTTTGCCGGATGCAGACGGAGATCATCCGGAAGTATAAAAAACCGGGAGATTTCATCACCACTAATGGAATGTTCTGGAATATTGACAATCACAAAATGGCAGAGGAATGCCTGGATGTTTATACCTATGATTCTTATCCGAGCTTTGCCTTCGGACTGGATCGTGATCCGAAAAATACAAAAGATCTGAACGATCGTCACTCGTCAAAAAACCTGACAGAGGTGCGTTCCATCTGTCCGCATTTCGGAATTATGGAGCAGCAGTCCGGAGCTAACGGCTGGGTGACCCGTATGTCCGGTCCTGCACCCCGTCCGGGACAAGTGCGGCTGTGGGCGATGCAGAGTGTGGCTCATGGGGCAGATTACATCTCCTTTTTCCGCTGGAGAACCTGCACTTTCGGAACAGAAATTTACTGGCATGGAATTCTGGATTACGACAACCGGGATAACCGGAAACTTGCAGAAGTAAAGGAGTTTTACCGGGATTTCAAAAAACTGGATGAACTGTGCGGCTCAGAATATGTGGCTGCATTTGGTATTCTGAAAGATTTTGATAATGTCTGGGATACGAATATTGATGAAATTCACCGGCGTGTGGCTGAGGCCAGTGAGGAAGAAATCTTCGAAATTGCACAGCTGACACATACACCGTACAATGTGATCTATCTTCATGAAGATAAGATACCGGAGAATCTGGCATCTTATCCGGTACTGTTTTACCCGCATCCGGTGATCATGACTGAGAAAAGGGCAGAACTTCTGAAAGAGTATGTGGCTCAGGGAGGAACGCTTGTGATCGGATGCCGCTCCGGCTATAAACAGGAAAATGGAAAATGTGTGATGATGCCGCAGCCGGGTCTTCTTCGGGAGCTGACAGGGTCTGATGTGAAAGAATTTTCATTTGTTCATGGCATGGAAGAACCGGTGTGGGCAGACTGGGACGGGAAACGTATGGAAATGCCGATTTTCAATGATATTATGGAACCTGCCGTTTCCGGGAGGAGTGATGAATCCGCAAAAGAAACATATCCGAAAGACTGTGCAGATGACAAGATAAAAGTTCTTGCTGCTTACGGAAACAGCTATTACACCGGAAAAGCCGCTCTGATTGAAAAGAAAACCGGAAAGGGCCGGACTCTTCATCTTGGAAGCGCATTCTCCAGACAGAATGCGGAATTGCTGTTCGAATATCTTGGTGTGAAAGAGCCGTTCAGACATCTGATAGAAGCACCGGAGGATGTGGAACTGGTGATGAGACGAAAAGATGGACGCGAGTATCTGTTTGTGCTGAATTATCAGTTTGAGTCCCGGAAAATTGTCCTGAAGAAGGCAATGCGAAGTGTATTTAAAGAAATCGAGGTATGCGGTGAGCTGGAAATACCGGCATTTGGTGTGGAAGTATTTGAGGTACTTATGAATAAATAAGAGTTGTGATTCCGGGCATCTTTTTCTGGGGTTGGAAATCTCAGCAGATCCTTCTTTTAATAAGCATTTCCGGAAGACCATGAATCTGTTGTTTGGAAGAAAAGCGCCTGATTCGGAGAGATATCCGGTCAGGCGTTATCTGCTTTGTTATAATATATGTGATTGTGTCTGTTCTTTTAAAATCTGGTACATTCTTTCTGAAACAGGCACGGGTACGCCAAGTCTTGCGGCTTCGCGCACAAGATAACCGCTGAAGGTTTCCAGCTCATTCGTCTTACCGGCCCGGACATCCCGCTGCAGGGAACTGGTGGCATTATCAGCATATTCGCAGTAGAAGCGGTGAATGATGGAGTCAATATGCTCCTGTGTAATATGGACATGTCTGGCAAGAGCCACCTGATAGGCTTCCTTTACCAGAGCTTCATATTCACTGGCTTTTACAGGATCGTTTCTGATCTGTCCGATGGTATTGTCGTAGCAGGCAGTTGTTACATTATAGGCGCAGTTGAGAATGTATTTTTTCCAGATAGCCTGTTCGATGTCTTCTGCTGCTTTACAGTCAATGTCTGCCCCTGCCAGAATGGATACGGCTTCATTTACAGCTTTTCTCTGTGTACAGTCCGCATCCCGGATACCCAGATAAAGCTGTGCAAAGCTGCCCTGCTGGGAGATGGAAAAGTCAGGATTTGCGAAGGCAATGATATAGATCAGGGAATCTATGACAGTACCTTTGGTCAGGATGGCGCGCACGCGGTCTCCGGGATCCACGCCGTTCATGACCGGAATGATCAGCGTGTGGTCTGATACAGCATGCTTCATGCTGCGGCATACTTCTTCAAGTGAATAATTTTTGACACAGACAAAGATACAGTCCTGTTCTTCCAGTTCTTCTACAGGGACAACATGTTCCGGAACGGCAGTGATTTTCCCGTGATAGTCACTGTGGAGAGTCAGACCATGTTTTTTAATAGATTTCAGGCGCTTTCCCCTTGCAGCAAATGTCACATGAGGGTAACGGGAGGCAAGCATGCCGGCAAGATATCCTCCAACGCCGCCGATGCCGATGACGGCGATTTTTTTATTCTGCAGATTTACTGAATTTGAATTATGATTCACGCTCATTTATTTTTCCCCTGTCTATTGTAATTTTTGATAATGAAAAACTCCGAACCTGA
>JALEHU010000112.1 GCA_022770365.1 Blautia sp.
CAGCTTCCGGGACTTGCTATCCAGAGACTGATGGAAAAAGGTTATGGCTTTGGAGCAGAAGGTGACTGGAAAGTTGCTGCCATGGTACGTCTCATGAAAGTGATGACCGCAGGCATGAAGGATGCAAAGGGAACATCCATGCTCGAGGATTATACCTACAATTTAGTAAAAGGAAAAGAAGGAATTCTTGAAGCACACATGCTTGAGATCTGCCCGTCCATCGCAGACGGTCCGATCAGCATCAAGTGCCAGCCTCTTTCCATGGGAGACAGAGAAGATCCGGCAAGACTTGTATTTACATCCAAGGAAGGACACGGAATCGCAACATCCCTCATCGATCTGGGCAACCGTTTCCGTCTCATCATCAATGATGTAGAGTGCAGGAAGACAGAAAAGCCAATGCCAAAACTTCCGACCGCAACCAACTTCTGGACTCCGGAACCGGATATCTACACTGGAGCGGAAGCATGGATTCTTGCAGGCGGCGCACATCATACCGCATTTACCTATGACCTGACGGCAGAGCAGATGGGCGACTGGGCAGCAGCCATGGGCATTGAAGCGGTATACATTGACAAAGATACCAGAATCCGTGATTTCAAGCGTGATCTGATGCTTGGAGAGGTATTCTACAGATAAAAGATAAGTAACACCTGCTTTTGTAAAATGCAAAGGCAGGTGTTTATGACAGAAAGAGAGGTAGAAACAGTGGAAAGAAAAGACGAGATTGTGTCCGGGAAAACATTTCTCGGAATTGAATTTGGCTCTACACGTATCAAGGCGGTACTGACCGATGCAGACCATACACCGATTGCATCCGGCAGTCATGAATGGGAAAACCGCCTGGATCACGGAATCTGGACCTATACCATGGATGACATCTGGGGCGGTCTGCAGGATTGCTACCGGGATTTAAAAAAGGACGTAAAAGAACAGTATGGTGTGACACTGACAAAGATCCGTGCGATTGGATTTTCCGCTATGATGCACGGATATCTTGCATTTGACAAGGCTGGGGAGCTTCTCGTGCCGTTCCGTACATGGCGTAATACAATCACAGAGGAAGCAGCAGCCGCACTGACAAAGGAATTTTCCTATAACATTCCGCAGCGTTGGAGCATTGCCCATCTGTATCAGGCAATCCTGAATAAAGAACCGCATGTCAAAGACATTGACTATATTACTACGCTGGAAGCATATATTCACTGGAAACTGACAGGCAGGAGAGTTCTGGGAATCGGTGACGCAGCCGGCATGTTCCCCATTGACATTGAGACGAAAGACTATCATGAAGAAATGGTGCAGAAATTTGACGCACTGGTTGCACCGGAAGGATTTTCCTGGAAACTCCGTGACATCATGCCGCAGGTACTGGTGGCAGGACAGGATGCGGGAACTCTTACGGAAGAAGGTGCCAAACTTCTGGATGTTTCCGGCAGACTTAAAGCGGGTATTCCAATGTGTCCTCCGGAGGGTGATGCAGGCACCGGCATGGTTGCTACCAACAGCGTAAAACAGCGTACCGGAAATGTATCCGCAGGTACTTCGGTATTTGCCATGATCGTCCTTGAAAAAGAACTTTCCAGACCTTATAAGGAAATTGATATGGTCACCACACCGGCTGGAGATCTGGTGGCTATGGCGCATTCCAATAACTGCACTTCCGACCTGAATGCATGGGTAGGCATTTTCCGGGAATTTGCAGAAGCAATGGACATGGAAGTAGATATGAACAAGCTGTTCGGAACACTTTATAATAAAGCAATGGAGGGAGATGCAGACTGCGGCGGACTTCTGTCCTATTGCTATTTCTCAGGCGAACATATGACTGGATTTGAGGAAGGACGCCCGCTGTTTGTACGTTCACCGGAAAGCAGATTTAATCTCGCGAATTTCATGAGAACGAATCTTTATACCTGTCTTGGAGCTATGCGTGTGGGGCTTAACATTCTTCTGGAAAAAGAACATGTAAAGATTGACAAGCTTCTTGGACACGGCGGACTTTTCAAGACCGAGGGCGTAGGCCAGCAGATCCTGGCAGATGCGGTGAATGCTCCTGTTTCTGTTATGTCAACAGCAGGGGAAGGCGGTGCATGGGGTATTGCGCTTCTGGCTTCCTATCTGATCAATAAAGAAGAGGGAGAAACTCTGGATCATTTCCTGGATGAAAAAGTATTTGCAGGAAATGAGGGAAGTACCCTTGCGCCGAATCCGGAAGGTGTGGAAGGATATAACAAATTCATGGAACGTTACATGAAGGGAATTGCCATTGAACGGGCAGCAGTGGATTCCGGAATCTGGTAAAAAAATGCTTTCCCCTATAATAGGCTTAACCAGCTCTATTTGGCTCCTGGTTGTTACCAGAGAGTTTTATAGAGCTGGTTTTTTATTCCCCTGGAGGAATATTATCATCTGTAAAGCAGTGAGTAAAGTATAGATTTTACAGGTACAGCAAATAATAAGTAATCAGTGGGAAGGGAAAATGTGGCTGGAAAACTGAAAGGAGTATATTATGAAAGAGAAGAAAAGCGGACAGGTATTTGCTGCCGCACAGCAAATCGGTAAATCTCTGTTTCTTCCGATCGCGGTGCTTCCGTTTGCGGGAATTCTGCTTGGAATTGGAAGTACCTTCACAAATGAAACAACGATTGCCACTTATGGTTTATCCGGTATTCTGCATCAGGGGACAGCACTATATGGATTTATGCTGATGCTTGCAAATGCAGGCAATGCGATTTTTGGCAATCTGGCTTTGGTTTTTGCCCTTGCGGTTGCCATGGGAATGGCTAAAAAAGAAAAGGGTGTTGCAGTAATGTCTGCGGGTATTTTTTTATATTGTCATGCTAATGACGATCAATTCCTTTCTGGTTCTGGACGGATCTATTGTAGATGGTGTCGTTTCAGAAACAGTAAAGGAAGGGGCTGTTACCTCCATGCTGGGCATCCAGACTCTTCAGATGGGGGTGTTTGGCGGTATTGTTGCCGGATTATTTGCAGCGATGCTCTGTAATCGTTTTTACAAAATCCAGCTTCCCACGGCACTGTCGTTTTTTGCAGGTACGCGGTTTGTTCCTATTGCCAGTATGGCCTGTGCAATTCTGACAGGTGCGGTTTTGTATGTGGTGTGGCCGGTCATTCAGAACGGTATTTTTGCGCTTGGCGCGCTTGTTCAGGCCTCCGGATACTTTGGAACGTTTGTATATGGATGTATAGAGAGAGCATTGATTCCTTTTGGCCTGCATCATATTTTCTATCTGCCATTCTGGCAGACGGGGGTGGGCGGTGCAGCACTGATCGATGGAGTGACTGTAATGGGTGCTCAGAATATTTTCTTTGCGGAGCTGGCATCACCGAATACAACGAAGTTTTCTATTGACGCGTGTCGTTTCCTGACAGGTATTACCGAACCGATAGAATTTACATTCCTGTTCCTGGCTCCTGCTCTTTTTGGTGTACATGTGGTTCTGGCGGGGTTGGCTTTTATGACATGTCATATTCTTAAAATCGGCGTGGGAACAACTTTTTCAGACGGACTGATCGACCTTATTTTGTATGGTGTCCTTCCGGGACAATCCAAATCCAACTGGATGATGCTGATTCCGGTGCTGATTGTTTATTTTATTCTTTACTTTGTTCTTTTCCGGTTCTTCATCCTGAAATGGGATCTTAAGACACCGGGACGCGAGGCAGAAGGTGAAACGGCACATCTTGTCTCAAAAGACGAATACAGGAAAGCAACCGGAGTGGGCGTGGCAGGAGGAAAAACAGCAGATGTTAAATTCGATGAGAAATCCGCAGCTATTCTGAAAGGGGTAGGAGGGATCGGAAATCTTGTTGATATTGACTGCTGTGCCACAAGACTTCGTCTGACTCTGGCGGACAGCCGGAAGGTGAATCAGGCGATTCTGAAATCAACGGGTGCATCCGGTGTTGTGGTCAAGGGTGCAGGTATTCAGGTGATTTACGGACCTTCCGTTACAATTGTAAAGTCCAATTTTGAAGAATTTGTAGATCAGGTTCGTTCCGGGGCGATTTCGGAAGCCTCCTTTTTGGATACAGAGAAAGTTCCGGCGGCAGAAAGTCCGGAAACAGAAAGTCCGACAGCAGAAACTCCGGCATCCGGTGAAATCATGAAGAGTTACGTTCTCAGCGCACATATGAATGGCAGGGTTGTTCCGCTAAGTGAAGTGCAGGATGAAGCATTTGCTTCCGGAGCCCTGGGAGATGGAGTGGCGATAGAACCGTCAGAAGGAAAGCTGTTTGCTCCGGCGGATGGTGTGATCGAGACGGTGTTTGATACCAAACATGCCGTGGGCATGACAACGGATGAAGGAACAGAGCTGCTGCTTCACATCGGCATTGATACAGTAAAACTTGGAGGAAAACACTTTGAATCACATATCATCCCTGAGCAGACGGTGAGAAAGGGTGATCTTATGGTAAGCTTTGACATGGAGGCAATTAAGGCGGAAGGATATCCCTGCACGACACCGATGATCGTCTGCAACACGGATGATTATGAAGCAGTGGAAACAGTTGCCGGCGGTGCAATTAAAGCCGGACAGGATGTACTTTCGGTACATTGACAGGATGATTCCCAAAATTTCCAGAGAATTAAGTGAGGAGTCGTCCGTAAATTAAGAGAACAGAATATTTTTTCCCCAATATTATATAAAATCACTTATAATAAACAATATCAGGAGGAAACAATCATGAAATCATTTGAGTACACCATTACAGACGAAGTGGGTATCCACGCAAGACCGGCAGGACTTCTTGTGAAAGAAGTGAAAAAATATGACTCTGTCATCAAAGTGACAAAGGATGGCAAGAGTGCGGAAGCGAAAAAATTGATGGCATTAATGGGCCTTGGCGTAAAACAAGGTGATACTGTAACGGTATCTGTAGAAGGCGGAGATGAAGAAACTGCAGCAGCAAAGATGGAAGAGTTCTTTAAAAACAATCTGTAAATGTTCAGAGGAAAGACATTTGTGAAAACACTGAACAGCTGCAGCAATCTATAATAATTGGAGGAATACCTGTGGATAAGAAGGCAGGAAAAAAGATTTTTAACGGTATTGCGATCGGGAAAATCAAATTTTATTCAAAAAAAGAAAACCAGGTTTCCAGAGTGAAGGTCGAAGATACGGATGCGGAGATCGCCAGATACGAAGCTGCCAAAGACGAAGCAGTGAAACAGCTGGAACGGCTGTACGAAAAGGCTCTGGTTGAGGTAGGGGAAACCAATGCGGAAATTTTCAATGTCCATATTATGATGCTGGACGATGATGACTTTAATGAGTCTGTATTGAATATCATTTCCGTACAGAAGGTGAATGCGGAATATGCACTTGCTGCTACCGGTGATAATTTTGCGGAAATGTTCGCAAACATGGAAGATGAATACTTCAAAGCACGTTCTGCAGATATCAGAGACATTACGGAGCGGGTACTTTCCATCCTGTGCGGCAACAGCGAAAGTACGGATATCGGAGAGGAACCGGTAATTATCGCAGCAGAGGATCTTGCTCCCAGTGAGACTGTCCAGATGGACAAAAACAAGCTGCTGGCTTTTGTCACAAGGCTTGGCTCTTCCAACTCACATACCGCCATACTGGCCAGAACCATGGGAATTCCTGCCCTGGCAGGAGTGGGAATTGATCCTTCCTGGGACGGGAAAATCGGTATTGTGGACGGTTATGAAGGGATTTGCATTGTAGAACCCACGATGCCTGTGCTCGAAGAGTATTTTAAGAAAAAGGCAGCCGATGATGAACAGAAAAAACTGCTTCAGACACTGAAAGGAAAAGAAAATATTACGAAATCCGGACAGAAGATCCATCTTTATGCCAATATCGGCAATCCGGGTGATCTGATGGCAGTTATGGAGAATGATGCGGGAGGCATCGGCCTTTTTCGAAGCGAATTCCTCTACCTGGAATCGGAAACATATCCCACAGAAGAAGAGCAGTTCCAGGCCTATAAGAAGGTCGTTGAGACAATGGGCGGCAAAAAGGTTATTATCCGTACGCTGGATATCGGAGCGGATAAACAGGCGGATTATTTCGGCTTTGAGAAAGAAGAAAATCCGGTTCTTGGATACCGGGCGATCCGAATCTGTCTCACAAGGCCGGAAGTATTCCGGACACAGCTTCGTGCATTGTTCCGTGCGAGCGCGTACGGGAATCTTGCCATTATGTATCCGATGATCATTTCTGTGGATGAAGTCCGCAGAATTAAGGAAATATCAAAGGAAGTCCGTTCAGAACTGGCAGCCGAAGGTGTGCAGATCGGCGAAGTGGAAGAAGGAATTATGATTGAAACACCGGCGGCGGCTGTGATGAGCGATGAACTGGCAAAACTGGTGGACTTTTTCAGCATCGGTACGAACGACCTTACACAGTATACACTGGCAATTGACCGCCAGAATGCAAAACTGGATGAGTTTTACGATGCACATCATCCGGCAGTACTGCGCCTGATCGAGACGGTCATCAAGAATGCGCACGAAGCCGGAATCTGGGCCGGAATCTGCGGAGAACTGGGTGCCGATACCACGCTTACGAAGACATTTCTGAAGATGGGAATCGATGAACTGTCAGTTTCCCCGGGGTGTATCCTTCCGGTGCGCAAAGTGATAAGAGAAACCGAATAAAACAGAATAAAAACGGAAAAGGTGTTTGAAAGCCTGCAGAATCAGATAAGCTCCCTCTTAAGTAGATCAGTATAAAACGAAAATCTGCTTAAGAGGGATTTTTGTATGCCGAAATCTGTGTTTTCCCAGCTGATATAATAAAGGGCTGGGTTTGCATACGTGTTTATGTTTCCAAAATTAAATTATATGAATAATATTCAGTTATTGTTTGAAGCAGTTGAATCTAATGATATGTTCGTGATAGAATAAACATATATCAGTTTCCAGGAGGTGGGTAAATGTCAAAAAAATTTCACGTGACCGGAAATTGCATTCAGGACAGGCACTACATGGTTGATACAGGAAAAAAGATAGATAACATAACTCAGGACTACATTGACCAGGGCTGCTATTTTACGATAAATCGTGCCAGACAATATGGAAAAACAACAACACTGTATTTACTGGAACAGAACTTGAAAGATAAATATATTGTTTTAAGTCTGAGTTTTGAATGCGCAGATGAATATTTTAAATCTGCGCAGAACCTTGTTGAGGGGCTGATGATGGATATCAGTGACTCGCTGGAGGCACAGGGGATTTCGCCGGAGATTCTTAAGGAATGGAACAAACCGGTTTCAGAGCGCTTCCCCCTGAGGACACTTGGCAGCAGGATTACAGGATTATGCAGAAGCTGTGACAGGAAAATCGTATTAATGATTGACGAGGCAGATAAAAGCTCAGATAATCAGATCTTTTTATCGTTTCTTTCGCTGCTGCGTGAAAAATATCAGAAACAGCTGGCTGGGAAAGACTGTACATTTTATTCTGTGATTCTGGCAGGAGTGTATGATATCAAAAATCTGAAATTGAAACTGCATCCGAACGAGGAATCCAGGAATAACAGCCCATGGAATATTGCGGCTGACTTTCGGGTGGATATGAGCTTTTCTGCGGATGAAATTGCATCAATGATCAGAGAATATGAAGCGGATTACCGTACAGGAATGGATATCCTGCAGATGAGTCAGAGTATTTACGAATATACAGCAGGATATCCCTATCTGGTATCCCGAATCTGCCAATTGATCGATGAACGTGTGGCAGGAAGTATGATTTATCCTGATAAAAAATCTGCGTGGACAGCAGAGGGTTTCCTGGAAGCGATTCGTATACTGCAGAAGGAACCAAATGCTTTGTTTGATGATATGATCAAGCAGCTGCGGGAGTATCCGAAATTAAAGAAAATGCTGGAGAATATCCTGTTTCAGGGAGCAAGATATACGTTTGAAGCCGACAGTCAGATGATCAGTCTTGGAATCATGTTCGGTTTTCTGAAAGAAAAGAACAATACAGTAATTGTGGCAAATCGCATATTTGAAACGAAGTTGTATAATTTCTTTCTGTCCGAAGAAGAAAGCAATAAGAAGATATCGGATATCTCTGATAATGACAGAAATTTGTTTATTGTTCATGGGATGCTGCAGATGGATCTGGTTATGCAGAAATTCTATGAATATTTTGAAAGTGTTTTTGGAAAGACAGATGATAAATTTATTGAAGAGGAAGGTCGCAGAATCTTTCTGATGTATCTGAGACCAATTATTAATGGAACAGGTAATTACTATATTGAAGCTCAGACACGCGATAAAACCAGGACAGATGTTGTCGTGGATTACAAAGGGCAGCAGTTTATTATTGAGCTTAAACTATGGAGAGGTCCTAAATATCATCAGAATGGACATGTGCAGCTTGCAGAGTATCTGGAGCACTATCATTGTGAAAAGGGCTATTTGCTGAGTTTTAATTTTAATAAAAATAAAAAAACAGGTGTCACAGAAAATATCTGTAATGGAAAAAGGATTTTGGAAGTGATTGTATAATGGATTTATGTATTGTTCTGCAGAAAACAATCAGAATAATATTACCTGTTTTATGAGAAGGAGAAAACCAATGGACGTTCAGGAGTTTCAGAAGAAATTAGGGGAGCTCTGCCGGATGGCAGAGAGTCAGAATAAAACGGTGACTGCACAGCAGGTGCGGGAATTCTTTAGCGGAATGGAGCTTGACCAGGGGCAGCTTTTAAAAATCATACAGTATCTGAAAGTGCAGGGAATCACCATAGAAGGTGCAGAGATTCCGGACACGGAAAGCGAAGAGAAAGAACCGGAGCGAAAGGCAATTCCTCTGACACCTGAGGAAAAAGCGTACCTGAAAGAATACCAGGAAGGATTTTCTGCGATTACACAATCAGAAAAGAGTCTGGAGGAGCTTTTCCAGGAACTTGCTGATGGTAAGGAGGACGCAAAAGCTGCGCTGACAGGGCGTTATCTTCCTGTTGCGGCAGAGCTTGCCGTGCAGATGAACTGTGAAGAAATTTTGCTGGCTGATCTGATTCAGGAATCCAATCTCTGTCTTCTGGATGCTCTGTTACAGCCGGAGCCGGAATTGAAAAACGACGGCTGGCTGCGCAGGGAAATTATCCGTGGAATCGGAAGAGTCATTGAAGAACAGACAGAGCAGAAACTGCATGACGATTCTCTTGTGGCACGGGTGGAGAAGCTGGACAACGCCATTCGGGAGCTGTCTGAAGATGAAGAGGACGGAAAAGCAAAATTCAGCGTGAATGAGCTGGCAATCATTCTGGATATGGATGTGGAAGAAATGAAAGATATCCTGCGATTGACTGGAGATGATAAATAAGAACATCAGGAGGAAACAAAACATGACAAAAAGTGCAAAAATGATGATTGATAAATCATTTCAGATTTCGAAGGTGGATGACAGAATTTACAGTTCATTCATCGAGCATCTGGGAAGAGCGGTCTATGACGGAATTTACCAGCCGGGACATCCGCTGTCAAATGAGGATGGTTTTCGCAAAGATGTCATAGAACTTGTGAAAGAACTGAATGTGCCCATGGTACGCTACCCGGGAGGCAACTTTGTCTCAAACTTCTACTGGGAAGACAGTGTGGGCCCGGTGAACCAGCGCCCGCACAGACTGGAGCTTGCATGGCGCAGCCTGGAGAAAAATGAAGTAGGTCTTCATGAATTCAGCAAATGGGCCAAAGCTGCCGGAGCAGATGTGATGATGGCTCTGAATCTTGGAACCAGAGGAATTTCCGATGCATGCAATCTTCTTGAATACTGTAATCATCCGGGTGGAACGAAATACAGTGACCTGCGGATTTCCCACGGTCAGAAGGAACCTTATGGATTCAAGACCTGGTGTCTTGGAAATGAGATGGACGGTCCATGGCAGATCGGCCATAAGACCATGGATGAATATGGCCGTCTTGCAGAAGAAACCGCCAAAGCCATGAAGCTGATCGATCCTTCCATAGAGTTTGTCGTATGCGGAAGCTCCAATCAGGAAATGCCAACGTTCCCGCAGTGGGAGAACAGGGTGCTTACCCATACGTATGATTATGTGGATTATCTTTCCCTTCATACTTATTATGGCAACCGTTCCGGAAATACAGGAGATTTTCTGGCGAAATCAAACGATATGGATGACTTTATCCACACTGTGATCGCAACCTGTGATTATGTAAAAGCAAAGAAACGCAGCAAAAAGAATATGTACCTCAGCTTTGATGAGTGGAATGTCTGGTATCATTCCAATGCCACTGAGGATGATTACAGAGAGAACCATCCATGGGAAGTGGCACCGCCGATTCTGGAGGATATCTAT
>JALEHU010000115.1 GCA_022770365.1 Blautia sp.
GAAAAAATTTTTTTTATTTTCCAGTCATAAATACAGGCATGTACTCATAAACATAGTATAGACAAAATACCCAAAGAGGAAGGAGAACTGTATTATGGCAGACAAAATCATTGAAAACAATCAGGTATCAATTATGGGGAAAATTGATACAGGCTTTGAGTTCAGCCACCAGGTTTTTGGGGAGGGCTTCTATACAACGGAGCTTCTGGTAAAAAGGCTGAGCGATTCCGAGGACAGGATTCCGGTGATGATATCGGAACGTCTTGTGGATGTATCTCAGGACTATGTAGGTGAGTACATTGAGGTGCACGGACAATTCCGTTCCTACAACCGTCACGAGGAAAAACGAAACAGGCTGGTACTTTCTGTATTTGCCAGAGAATTGAAGTTTGTGGAGGAAGAGGATGACTCGATTCCGGTGAACCAGATTTTCCTGGACGGATATATCTGCAAACCGCCTGTTTACCGCAAAACGCCTCTGGGCAGGGAAATCGCGGATCTTTTGCTGGCTGTGAACCGCCCTTACGGAAAATCAGATTACATACCATGCATCTGCTGGGGGAGAAATGCCCGCTATGCTTCTGCGTTTACGGTAGGAGGACATGTTCTTCTGTGGGGCAGGATCCAGAGCCGGGAATATATGAAGAAGGTTGGTGACAGTGAGACTGAAAAACGTACAGCTTATGAAGTGTCTGTGAGCAAGCTGGAATACATTGAGTGACAGAGATGTAAATGGGCTGTTATTTTGCACATAAGGACCTGGTTCTGGAAGGAAATATGACAAAATAATGCCAAAAATATCGGGAAAAACATGCCGGGCTTGCATTTCCGGGAAATCTGAGGTAAGATAAGCATATTCAAGATAAAATGAAGGAGTTCAATTTCATAAACAACAAGAGGAATTTGTATGGAAAAGGGATTAACAGAGGTATACTGTGGTACCGGAAGAGGGAAAACCACCCTTGCGATCGGTCAGAGTCTCAGAGCTGCTACCGAAGGACAGAGTGTTATCATTATTCAGTTCCTGAAGGGCAGAGAACAGCAGGCAATGGATTTTCTGCAGAATCTGGAAGATCTGGACATCAAAATCTTCCGATTTGAAAAACGTGAGGTCTGTTACGAAGAATTAAGTGAGCATGAGAAGGCTGAGGAAAAACAGAATATTCTGAATGGCCTGAATTTTGCCAGGAAGGTGATCGCGACGGAGGAATGTGACGTTTTGGTGCTGGATGAGATACTTGGACTTATGGACAGCCGGATTGCTGATGAAGAGAAGATTGAGGAGATTCTGAAGCAGAGGAAGGAATCAATGCACATCATTATGACCGGAAGGGATCTGCCGGAACATTTAAGAGAATATGTTGACAGTGTCACTACTCTCACAACGGATGACCTGAAGTATGAAAATTTGAACGAAACTTTTACTGAAGAATAAAGGAGGAAATTAAATGGCAATTTTTAAAGGCGCAGCTGTCGCAATCGTAACCCCGATGTGTGCAGATGGTAAGGTGAATTATGATAAACTTGCAGAAATTATTGAATTTCAGATTGCCAACAGTACTGATGCAATTGTAATCTGCGGAACGACAGGAGAGTCTTCCACATTAACTCATGGAGAGCATCTTAAGACAATTAAGTTTGCGATCGATCAGGTAAATAAACGCGTTCCGGTAATTGCGGGAACCGGTTCCAACTGTACAGAAACAGCTATCATGATGTCCAAGGAGGCTGCATCTTATGGCGCGGATGCCCTGTTGCTTGTGACTCCATATTATAATAAGGCTACTCAGAAAGGCCTGATCGCTCATTATACTGCGATTGCAAATGCCGTACCGGAAACTCCGATCATTATGTATAATGTTCCGAGCCGTACAGGATGCAATATTCAGCCGGCTACAGCAGCAGCACTTGCTAAAAATGTGAAGAATATCGTTGGTATCAAAGCAGCCAGCGGAGATCTTTCCCAGATTGCCAAGATGATGTCTATGGCTGACGGATGTCTGGAACTGTATTCCGGCAATGATGATCAGGTTCTTCCGATTCTTTCTTTGGGCGGACTTGGAGTAATTTCCGTATTATCCAATGTGGCACCTAAGGAAACTCATGATATGGTTATGAAATTCATGGAAGGTGATGTTGCGGGCGCAACGAAGATTCAGCTGGATGCCATTCCGCTGATCAATGCGCTGTTCTGTGAAGTGAATCCGATTCCGGTAAAAACTGCCATGAATCTTATGGGCATGGAAGTGGGACCGCTCCGTATGCCGCTGTGCGAGATGGAAGAGGCGAATGTAGAAGTTCTGAGAAAGGCTATGAAGGATTTTGGACTGAAGCTTGCATAATTGTATGAAGGCTTCTGCTTGGACGGGAAGTTCGAAGAATTTCTGTGAATTTTTATGAAAATGAAAGTTTAGGATTTATGAAAATGAAATTTTTGGACTGAGATTAACATAACATCAGGACGAGAACAGGAGATACAAATGGTTAGAATTATCATGCATGGCTGCAACGGCCACATGGGTCAGGTGATTTCCGGACTTGCTGCACAGGATCCGGATGCGGAAATTGTAGCAGGAATCGATATCGCGGATCAGGGCAAAAACAGCTATCCGGTATTTACCAATATGAACGAATGTCAGGTGGAAGCCGATGCGATCATTGATTTTTCTTCTGCAAAGGCAGTAGATGCCCTTCTGGATTACAGTGCAAAGAGACACATTCCGGTAGTTGTCTGTACGACCGGTCTCAGTGAGGAACAGCTTGCAAAAATCGAAGAGACATCCAAGAAGGTTGCTGTTTTGAAATCTGCCAATATGTCTCTTGGCATCAATACTTTAATGAAGCTGATTCAGGATGCTGCCAGAGTTCTGGCAACAGCCGGATTTGATATGGAGATTGTGGAACGTCATCATAAACTGAAACTGGATGCTCCGAGCGGCACTGCTCTGGCACTTGCTGACAGTCTGAATGAGGCAATGGATAATGAATATCATTATGTTTATGACCGCAGCCAGAGAAGAGAGCAGAGAGACAGCAAGGAAATCGGCATTTCTGCTGTTCGCGGCGGTACCATCGTAGGTGAGCATGAGGTGATCTTCGCCGGCCCGGATGAAGTGATCGAGTTTAAACATACTGCACATTCCAAGGCGGTTTTCGGAAAAGGTGCCATTGAGGCAGCCAAATTCCTCGCCGGAAAGCCTGCAGGAAGATATGATATGAGTGATGTGATCAATGGATAAACAGCTGTATCTGTATTGGTACTGTGGCGAATAATGAAATCAAATGTGTTATTGAACGCAGCTGTCGGAAGATAGCTGCGTTTTTAATTCCATTTTCTTCCAAGCATAGGATTTTTGCAAAATGAGCATATTAGCAGTACAAGCAATAAATCCAATGAAAAGGAGATAGACAGAATGAAAAAATTAAAAACAATTCTGATGGGCACCTTTCTGGTGCTGACTTTGTGCATGCTGACTGCCTGCGGTACCAATAACGGAAATAATGCAGCAGACGAATCCGGCACTGCGACAGACAATAATACCAATAACAATAATGCGAATGACAATAACGCAGGACTCAATGGAACAAATGACAACAATGGAAATAACACAGTGAATAATACGGGAAATAACACAGTGAATGATAATGCTGTAAATGATAACAATGGAAATGATAATAATGGAAATGATAATAATGGAACAAACGCAGCCAACAATGAAAACCTGAATAACAATACAGCAAATGACGGTGCCGTGATCGATAATAATGCAGCAGCAGATAATAACACTGTGGATGGAAATGTAAATGACGGTACTGTATCAGGAGAACTTGGCAATAGTGTAAGAGACCTGGGCAACGGTGTCGGCAATGCGGTTGAAGATGTAGGAGATGCTGTGGGAAACGCCGCAAACGGAAGATAGGCTTATATGGAGTTTTAAAGATTGACAAGACCATCGGATTTTATGGCGTTTTACTGTTCCAATCAGGTTGCGCGAAAAATAATTTGATGCTATTATCAATACATGGCAGATATGAAAATTTGTATAGTTATTTTGGAGGTAAACATGAGATTTCGGCCATGTATTGATATACATAATGGAAAAGTAAAACAGATCGTTGGAGGCAGCCTCAAAGACGCAGGAGATCAGGCAACAGAGAATTTTGTGTCAGGACAGGATGCTTCTTTTTATGCAAAATTATACAGGGATGCAGGCATCCGAGGAGGGCATGTGATCCTGCTGAACAACAGCGCTTCTCCATATTATGAGGCTACCAGGGAGCAGGCATTTCTGGCACTTCGCACATATCCGGGGGGACTGCAGTTGGGCGGCGGGGTCTGCCCGGAGAATGCCTGTGATTATCTTGACGCTGGAGCAAGCCATGTCATTGTCACATCCTATGTGTTCAAAAACGGGCAGATATCCTGGGAAAATCTGGAGAGAATGGAGCAGGCAGTGGGGCGGGAACGCCTTGTCCTGGATCTGAGCTGCAGAAAAAAAGATGACCGGTATTATATCGTCACTGACCGCTGGCAGAATTTCACCGAAGTTCCGGTGACTCTGGAAACGCTGCAGATCCTTGGAAGCCACTGTGATGAATTTCTGGTTCACGCTGTAGATGTAGAAGGCAAAGCACGAGGAATCGAAGTAGAGCTGGCTCAGATTCTTGCGGGATATGGTGAACGCCCGATTACATATGCCGGCGGTGTAGGAAGTATGGAGGATATTGAAATTCTCCGCCGTGCAGGTGCAGGACGCCTGGATGTAACCATAGGAAGTGCGCTGGATTTATTTGGTGGAACGATTCCGTTTGAGACGGTATGTCTTTTGTCCAAACTCAATACGAAGCAGCACATTGAGGTTGAAGTTAAGATGGACGAGCTGGATTTGACAGCGGAGGAAGCAATCCGAGAGGCATTGAAATATTTTGGGATGATTTAAGGAAAGCAAAAAGAGACGTTTACTTTCATATCTGAAACCGTTACAAAATAGAAAACGTTGGACTGCTCATCATAGATGAAGCAAGCCGCCTGTGCGGGCATGGAAATGCTTACACAGGCGGCTTTTTCAAGTGCATCTGGCGGCGCACATTTATTCTGTTTCTCTTAAACGTTCTACAATCGTAGATTTAGCAACAAATCGGTAGATCACTAACGGAACCAACGTACCCAAAAATGCAAATACAGGCAGTAGCAACAAGATAGGCGTTACGGTAAAATGGTAGGTAAAGAACCAGAACATATTGCCCAAGGCAGTACCGGCAAGCGGACTCAGTACGATTGCCAGAATCAAGGATAGGAAGCCTGCACCCAAAGCAAAGAAAAGTCCCTCATATACCAACATCGTCTTGAGCTGCTTTCCCGTCATACCAACAGATTGTAGCATGGCAAATTCTCGTTTTCGTGTAATAATACCCGTGAGAATCGCATTGAAGAAGTTGAGAATACCAACCAGTCCTACGATAAAGCTCAAAGCTCCGCCAAGTAGCAAGAACATAGAACGGAAACTCTCAAATTCCGCTGCATAGGTAGCTTTGCTTTCGTAATCAAACTGTGGATTCACGTTAGTCGTATAGTCTGAGAGGAAAGATTCCATTGCGGCATTCTGCTCGGCAGTTGTATTAAAGGCATAGAGCATGACCACATCAGTACCGGTATCGTTACAAAAGGTCTGGTCATTCAGCACAAACTCGTCACTGCCGTAGTAGCGGTAGCTTAGCGCACTCGGAACAGATACCAACGCTGCCACTGTGTAATCGATGTCCTGATAAGTTTTGGCACGATAAGCCCACGAAGAAACAGTATCCAGATCCGCATCGTCCGGATAAATGTCTCCGGTTACAGGATCGTAGTATTCAAACTCTTCAACATAGCGCAATGTAACAGTATCCCCGACCTTTGCCCAATGAGAATCCATTTCAGGATTTCCATAATCGTCTTCTGCATAGACGGCTGCAATGTATCGACTGCCAGATTCATATAACTTGGAGAGAACACCATCCAGAACTTTTAACTGATCCAGAGCAAATGGTTCCATTCCATAGAGCTGGGCACGGTCGAGAAGAAGCCCATCCTCAGTTTTGGGCAACCATTGGATCTTGTCATCCAGTTCCTCTTTGCTGTACCAGCTGCTGTTTGCCTGACGATAATAGTCCTCGGAGACAGATTCCTGTACAGCGGAGGTTTCACCGTACACTTTTCCGCCCTCGGTGATGCCGCCCTGAGCTGTGACTTCATCGATCACTTCCTGTGGAAGAGGTGTATCCAGAGTAAATTGCTGCCCGCTGCCGGTTCCAAAATAGGAAGCATCGGCCAACAGGAAATCAGAAACGACATTGTTTTTCAGGTATTTGTCCATATCAAAACCGCTGGTAAAAGTAACGGTAAGGTTCAGTAAGACGACAGCAAGGGACAGAGAAATCACGGTAATGGTTGTTTTTCCACGGCTGCGGCCTAAATTTGCTATTGCCATTGTACGGAGCGATACCGTTCCTGCGGTTTTTTTTACTTTTTTCTTCGTATTTCCGCCCTCGGTGTAGCGTACAGCTTCAACAGGGGAAACTTTTGCGGCCAGTTTACCCGGACGGCGGCAGGATATCAGCACGGTAAGCAGAGCGAACAAAGCTGATAGGGTAAAGATGAGCGGTCGTGTCGAAACCATATTGACAATGCCATTGAGTCTTGCAACGATGACAGGCGTTAAGGCTCCGCCGACGAACCACCCGCCAAGTAATCCCAGGGGAATCCCCATCAGGCTGAGAAGTATTGCCTGCTGACGGATGATTTTTTTCAGTTGGCGTGGTGTTGTACCAATGGTTTTAAGCAAACCATAAAAGCGAATGTCATTGGCGACGGAAATCTGAAACACATTGTAAATAATGAGATAACCGGTAAAGATAATAAGCAGTAATACACCCACAATCGCCAGCACAGTAGCTGCATCCATGCCATCAGCCAGCTGAGAACTGCTGTATCCCCAGTTAACCCCTGTGGCAATGTAATTATTATCTCCGGCAGTACGGCTTTCGTCCTGATAACCGTGATTATAAAGTAACTGCTGTACATCCTTTGCAATATGCAGGGAATTTTTGAACATGACATCCATATTCCAGGTTCCGGTCATACCGTCATTTGCCTGACCGGGAATCAGACCTGTTTCAGCATAAATTGCTTCAGCACGGCTCTGTGGAATCAGAACGTGGTTTGCCACGATCGCTTCGTCATATTCCCACCATCCGCTGAGGATAAATGTCTGTGTTGTTTCCTGACCGTCCACATTAAAAGTCATGGTGAACTCTGCACCAAGCTCAGGTTCAATTCCCAACAGCTCCAGCACCTTGGTGTCAGTTGCAGCTTCGTTGGTTCCCTCTTGCGGGAGCTGACCCTGAATGGGGTCACAATACATCCAATGTGCCTGAACGGCATCGGAATAGCCTACTTCAACATGAGACTTGTTAAATGGAACATCTGTCGGCATTCCTACAAATCGGCGCAACCCCCATTCCTTGATGAGAGTGTCTGTTTTCAATTCGTTGAACTGTTCTTCGGTCAGGTATTTGAAGGTGCCGTGGCTCCAGCCACCGCATTGGCGAAAGTTGGATTGTTGGAAACCATCGTTTATAGAAAGGGCAATTGTGAATAACGATGTAAACAGCAGCGTAGTCAGGGCAATTGCAAAAACAGCAATCAGGTTTCTGGTTTTGGCTGCTTTGAACTGTTTAAAACTTAAATTTCGAATGCAGCGTTTATTTTTTACCTTCATAGCCGCCCTCCTTATCGACGTTCCACAATTTTACCGTCCTCAATGCGGATGATACGGTCTGCAAGCTGGGCGATTTCTTCATTGTGGGTGATCATTACGATGGTCTGTGCATATTTCTGGCTGGACACTTTTAGTAAGCCCAGAACGTCCTGGCTGGTTTTGGAATCCAAATTTCCGGTGGGTTCATCTGCAAGGATAATGGCGGGTTTGGATGCCAATGCCCTTGCAATAGCCACACGCTGCTGCTGACCGCCGGAAAGGTTATTGGGAAGATTCAGGAGCTTACTTCCAAGTCCCAGTGTTTCCACAATGCTTTCGATATAGGGAGTGTCTGGTGCTTCACCGTCCAGCTGGACTGGCAGGACGATATTTTCATACACATTCAGAACGGGAACCAGATTGTAATTCTGGAATACAAAGCCGATCTTACGGCGGCGAAAAATGGTCAGGGCTTCATCTTTGAGGGAGAAAATCTCCTTGCCGTCCACGGTAACACTTCCGGAAGTCGGTCTGTCCAAGCCGCCCAGCATATGCAGCAGAGTGGACTTACCGGAACCGGAGGTGCCGACAACGGAAACAAATTCTCCTTTCTTCACAGAAAAGTTCACTCCGTCCAGTGCATGGACTGTGTTTTCACCGGAACCATAAATCTTTGTCAGGTCTTTTGCCTGTAAAATATTCATAAATTTGTACCTCCATTAAAAAATCTGTATGCAGGTTTTTGTTCCTACATACAGATCATACCACACAATTCTTTCCACAATCTTTCGAGCGGGGGTTCAATTCTAACAGTTTTGTAAGATTTTGGCTTATCTCGGAAGAAATACAGAAAAAGTGGAGCCTTTATCTGGTTCAGAGGTCAGCTTGATATACCCGCCCTCACCGGAAATGATTTCTCGTGCCAGATAAAGACCAATACCAACACCGTCATTTTTTCGTACTGTTTCCGAACGGTAGAAGCGGGAGAAGATTTTCGGCTGCTCTGATTCTTCGATACCAATGCCGGTATCTGTTACATCAATGCGGGTAAAGAGTTTGTACTCTGTGACGGAAATCGTTACGCTGCCGGAGGAAGTATATTTGATGGCATTGTCTGCCAGATTGCCCAGAGCTTCCGTCGTCCATTTGCGGTCAAAGGTTGCTCGGGCTTCTGTGGCGATTATCTCTAACTTTAAGCCCTTCTTTTGGGCTTTGAAAAAGTATTGTCTTTGAATATCTTCCAGCATAGGTTGAACGGTTTCAGGACGAGGAGACAGAGTTAAAATGCCATTTTCCAGACGGGAAAGCTTCACCAGAGAATCAATCAGAAAACGCAGTTTTTCTGTCTGCAGCCGGATGGCTTCCACATTGGAGCGCAAATCCTCAGACAAGTCTTCTTCGGCAATCAATTCGCTGTAAAGAAGAAGGTTGGCAATCGGTGTTTTGGTCTGGTGCGAAATATCAGCAATCAGCGTTTTTATCTTATCTTTCTCGATTCTTACATTCTGTGCGGAAATAGAGGAGGAAGACAGATAATCGGCAAATTTGGTTTCCAAAGCCGATAAGCGGCTTTCGTCAAAATTTTCTTCGGAGTAAGCACCATTAGCGGCTGAATCCAACATCTGTGCGATTGTGTTCATCGTCTTTTGGGTTCGGCGGTAGTTTGTAAAAATTACAAGTGCAGTAATCAGAATACAGGATAATACCAGTATGAAGATCCAGTTATTCATGCTTCTTCCTCCAAGTATATCCGATCCCGTAGACAGTTTGAATATAGTCCTGCGCCCCCAGTTTATCCCGAAGTCGTTTGATTGTAACAGAAAGGGCATTCTCGTCTACATATTCAGATCCATCCGTCCAGATACGGTCGATCAGATCGCCGCGGCTCATAGCGCTTCCCTGATTTTCTACCAGCAGGCGGAGAAGCTTTTGTTCTGTTTTACTGAGTTCTATAGCAACACGATTTGAGGAAAACTGCATTTGGTCAAAGTCAAATACAAAGCGGTCAATTTGAAAAAACCTTGCATTGACGGGAACAACATTTTTTCGTAGCTGTGTATTGACTCTTGCACGTAAAACCGAGAGAGAAAATGGCTTTGTGATGTAATCATCTGCACCTTGCTCTAATCCGGTTACGATATCTATATCAGTATCATTGGCAGTAAGCAAAATAACCGGACGTACTGAGTCGGCTTTTTTCAGTTCTTTCAAAAAATCCAAACCGCTGCCGTCCGGCAAATTGATGTCCAAAAGCACTAGCGATACGTTGCCGCAAAGTAGCTGCTCTCGTGCAGTCTTCAAATTCAAGCAAGGAATCACCTGTCGTTTTTCAGACTTTAAGGCGCGGCACAAGCCTTGGTTCAAGTCTATATCATCTTCTACAATTAAAATTTGTTCCATGTAATTCTCCAATCTATGTTATTTTGTTCAAAACCACCACGGCAATTCCAGCCAGAGATTATCCAGCGCATCTTCTTCCAGCTTTTTTGCACGGCTTTCCCGCAGATTAAAATGGATTGCTGTTCCAATCAATGTGTGTTCTGTGTCATCAGTGAAGCCGTAGCGATATAGCAAATAGACTTGTTCTCGTTCGCTGTACTGTAAAATCATTTCCGATTTCCTTTTTAACTTCCCGGACTGTCGACATAAACTGATTTTCTATGGTAGCAAGATCAGCTTGGTAAGCGGGTGTCCCACATCCAATCTTGAGTGCAAGGTCGGTCTGTGATACCTTACGGATTTTCATTAAATCGGCAAGCCTCTGACGGACAGTGCCGGGTAAAAATGTATTGTCCATTTACTGAATCCCCCCTTCTTCGTTTTTGGTTTTTATATATTTACCGCTTTTGATTCTGGCATCCACAGGTTTCTCCGCATCTTCCGGGATAATCCAGCGGCTTCCTGCCCTCTGTGCGCCGGGGATACGCTTCTGGTTACAGAGAATGCTCACACGTCGGTGGGAAATTCCCCATTTCTCTGCTGTTTCAAAAGTGGATAGATATTTCATTCTCTGCAAGTCCTCCTTTATCAAATATCATATTGATAAAATTATATTCAAAAAGTGGAACGATATCAAGGCATTTCTTGTGAACAATCGCCGTCCTGTGATTTTTGCATTTTTGCAAAAATTCAGGGCGGTTTTTTCTTTTTTAATTTTGAAGTCATCCTACAGTGTGTTGCAGGATGATTTTTTTCGTTTTATGAGAGCTGTTGGATATGACGATGTGGAGTTAAGGTTGCTGCTATGGCGGTGCAGGAGATTGAAGCAATGGAACTTTGAAAGAAGCCGTTGTTGCAAAAAATTATCTGGATGAAAAAGAACTTCGTGCTATGGGTCAGCTCGTATCTGGATATCTTGATTTTGCAGAGCGACAGGCGGAACGAGAGCAGGCAATGACCATGCAGGATTGGGCAGAACATCTGGATCGTATACTTACCATGAGTGGAGAGCAGTTGTTGATTGGAAATGGAAGCATCAGCCATAAGCAGGCTGTTGATAAAGCGACTGGAGAATATAGAAAGTATAAGGCTAAAACGCTTAGCGAAGTGGAACAGGATTATCTGGATTCCATCAAAATGTTGGAACAAAAAACTGAGAAAAAATAAATCAACCAATAAGTATCTTGTAGTTGGATTCTGATACAAATGAGGATAGCGAGATGAAAAGCGAAAAAATAAAAGTATATATCTATACAAGGGTATCTACCGCTATGCAGATTGACGGATACTCTTTGGACGCACAAAAATACAGAATGAAAGCCTTCGCCGAGTTTAATGATTATGAGATTGTCGGTGAGTATGAGGATGCTGGTAAATCTGGAAAGTCTATTGAGGGCAGATTAGAGTTTAATCGCATGATGGAAGACATTAAAACCGGCAAGGATGGGGTTTCCTTTGTTCTGGTATTTAAGATGTCTCGATTCGGCAGAAATGCTGCGGATGTCCTTTCCACCTTGCAGGGCATGCAGGATTTTGGCGTTAACCTGATCTGTGTTGAGGATGGGATTGATTCTTCCAAGGATGCTGGAAAGCTGATGATTTCCGTTTTGTCAGCGGTTGCAGAGATTGAGCGTGAAAATATCCGTGTGCAGACCATGGAGGGCAGAGTCCAAAAAGCCCGTGAAGGTAAATGGAATGGTGGTTTTGCTCCTTATGGATACAGCTTGGAAAAAGGGCAGCTCTTTATCAATGAGGAAGAAGCGGAAGCAATCCGTGTGATTTTTGACCAGTATGTGCATACGGATATAGGAGCAAACGGACTTGCAAAATATCTTGAAAATCATGGTATTCGTAAGATACCAAGGCAGAATGGAAAAAATCCGTTATTTGATGCGGCATTGATTAGAAGAATACTGAAAAATCCTGTGTACTGTGGAAAAATTGCTTATGGCAGACGCAGAACAGAAAAAGTTCATGGCACAAGAAATGACTATAAGCTTGTGGAGCAGGATGATTATCTGCTGGTCGATGGCTTGCATGAGGGAATTGTCTCTGAGGAGCTTTGGCATGAAGCACAGGTGAAGTTACTGGCACAGGCGAAAAAATACGAAAAAGTCAACCATGGAAAAGATAATAAGATTCATCTGCTGTCAGGCATTGTGAAATGTCCGGTTTGCGGAGCCGGGATGTACGGCAATAAGAGCATCAAGCATAAAGCCGATGGCACAAAGTACAAAGATTTCTTTTACTACGGCTGTAAACACCGAACCATGACAAGAGGTCATAAATGTGATTATAAAAAGCAGATCAACGAAGAATTGTTGGATGATGCTGTGGCAGAAGTCATTGTAAAGTTAGTCAGCAACCCAAAGTTTGCGGCTATGATGCAGGAAAAAATCAATATGAAAGTGGATACCTCTGTGATTGAGCAGGAAATCGCAGCACATGAAAAGCTGCTTCGTCAGAGCTATTCTATAAAATCAAGGTTGATGGAGGAAATCGATTCTCTTGATTCCGATGATAAGCATTATATCAAGCGCAAGGCAGACCTTGATGACCGCCTTTATAAGATGTATGATAAGATTGAGGATACAGAAAATCTGCTGATTGCTGCCAGAGCAAAGAAAATGTCGATTGAAGCAGAAAAGCTGACAGGAGACAACATATACAAGGTCTTGATTTACTTTGATAAGCTGTACGCAGTGATGAATGAACAGGAAAAGCGGCAGGTCATGGAATCGCTGATTTCTGAAATTCAGATATATCCAGAGCGGCAAGCAAACGGGCAGTGGCTGAAATCTATCAAATTTAAACTTCCGATTATTGAAGAAGATATGAACATTAGTTTGGATAATGATACACATATTGAAACGGTTGTACTTTTGTAAGATGAAAAAATAGAAACAGAAAGTTAAAAGTGAAGTCATGGAATATGAACATATTGTCCATCCTTTTGGACCATTATACGATAAGAAATCAAGAGTTCTGGTGCTTGGAAGTCTTCCATCTGTGAAATCAAGAGAGCAGCAGTTTTTTTACGGGCATCCTCAGAACAGATACTGGCCTGTGCTTGCAGCAGTTTTTCAGGAACCGGTTCCGAAGACAATAGAAGAAAAGAAACGTCTTGCTTTGAAGCATCATGTTGCTATGTGGGATACGATTTACAGCTGCGACATCAGAGGATCCAGTGACAGCAGTATTAAAAATGTGGTTCCTACAGATCTGAGAAAAATTCTGGAGGAATCGGAAATTTCGCATGTGATCTGCAACGGAAAAACATCCGGCAATTATTATCACAGGTATCAGGAAAAACAGATCGAGATTCCGGCGATTGTACTTCCTTCTACAAGCCCTGCAAATGCGGCATGGAATCTGGAACGGCTGATTGGGGAGTGGAAATTATTGAAAGAATTCTGTGAGCCGATGTAACAGCCGCAGTTTGTTACAAAAGTGCAATCAATATAGACGGTAAAGCAAAACTTACCTATGTACAGAGGATAATTACATGTTAAATGATGGTTTTTCTTTTTTTGTTGTAAAAACAACAGTATTTCTCTATTTGTTATTCTATAATTAAGAAAAATCTTTGTTTGATTAATAAAACAAGGAAACTATTTCTGTTATTAATGAATACATTCAAAAGGAGGAGTAATGACTATGATCAGAAAAATCATCAAAATTGATAAAGACAAATGTAATGGCTGTGGTGCCTGTGCCGCAGCTTGCCACGAAGGTGCAATCGAAATGATAGACGGTAAAGCAATGCTTACCCGGGAGGATTACTGCGACGGACTTGGAGATTGTCTGCCTGCTTGTCCGGTGGATGCCATTACCTTTGAAGAAAGAGAAGCACCTGCATACAATGAGGCAGCAGTTCTTGCTTCAAAAGCAAAAAAGGAAAGCAGTTATGAAACACTTTCCCAGTGGCCCGTTCAGATGAAACTCGTTCCTGTAAATGCGCCATATTTTAACAACAGTAACCTTTTGGTCGCGGCAGACTGTACAGCCTATGCTTACGGTAATTTCCACAATGAGTTCATTCGTAACCACATTACCCTTATAGGCTGCCCGAAGCTTGATGATGTCGACTATACGGATAAACTTACCGCAATACTTGCAAATAACGAGATTAAGAGTGTAACAGTTGTGCGCATGGAGGTGCCATGCTGCGGAGATATCGAGAATGCTGTTAAGAGAGCTTTGCAGACAAGCGGCAAATTCATTCCATGGCGAGTGGTTACCATCTCTACTGATGGCAAAATATTAGATTAATCGGAAGAAAATTTTGAGGATCTGGGATTAATAATGCGTTAATGAATCAGCCCTGCCATTTGGCAGGGTGTTGTTTTTCCGGAGAGTATATGAGTATCAGTTAATTATTTTGAAGATTACTTAATAGTTATTCAATTGTGGAATAATCTTAATTCTGGTATGCTTGTTTTAACGAAGGCTAATGCGACCAAAGAGGAGGATTGGAGATGGAATTAGGGCAAGTGATTCGAAAATACCGAAAAATGAAAAACCTGACTCAGGAAGAAATGGCAGCACGGCTTGGTGTGTCTGCACCGGCAGTAAATAAATGGGAAAATGGAAATTCCATGCCGGACATTATGATGCTGGCACCGATTGCGAGACTTCTTGGTATCACGACTGATGAATTGTTATCTTTTTCTGAAGAATTGACGGAAAAGGAAATAAAAGATATTATTGACGAGGCTGACAGGAGACTGAAAGAACAGCCTTTTGAAGAAGCATTTTGCTGGGCAAGACAGATAATAGAAAAATATCCGAACTGTGAGATGCTCATATGGCAGATCGCGGTTATGTTTGATGCCAGAAGACTGATGAAGGAAGTACAGGATGAGGAGGAAATATATGATTCGATCATCTGTGACTGGTATCAGAGGGCACTGGAAAGCCGGGATGAGACGGTACGTCAATGGAGCGCTGATTCCCTGTTTAGTTTTTATCTGAGAAAAAAAGAATATAAAAAGGCAGAAGAATGTCTGGAATATTTTTCTGTACAAAATCCGGAGAGAAAAAGGAAACAGGCACAGATCTACAGTGCAGTAAATCAGATCAAGGAGGCTTATCAGGCATACGAAGAGCTGCTGTTTGCAGATTATCAGATGATAAATGCCACCCTGCAGGGATTGTATCTTCTGGCATTGCAGGAAAATAACTTTGAAAAAGCGCATCTGTTCGCTGACAAGCAGTCGGAGGCGGCAAGGTGCTTTGACATGGGCAGATATCATGAAGCTGCCAGCCAGCTGGAAATTGCAACGCTGGAAAAAGATGCGGATACTGTCATGTCAATTATGGAAGAGATGCTTGACAGTGTGAATGATATCAACAGTTTTACGAAATCACCGCTTTATGAGCATATGAAGTTTAAAGAAATTAATGAAGACTTCCTGAATGAATTAAAAAATAATCTGATACAATGTTTTCAGGATGAAGAAACCTGTGGATTTTTGAATAAGGAAGAAAAATGAAATCCGGAAAGGGGATTATATGGAAATCAGAGTTCTTCGTTATTTTTTGACTGTTGTGCGCGAGGAGAGCATTACAAAGGCGTCAGAAGTTTTGCATATAACGCAGCCGACTTTAAGCAGGCAATTAACCCAGCTGGAAGAAGAGACAGGTGTAACACTGTTTCATAGAGGTACGCGAAAAATCACCTTGACAAATGAGGGAATTCTTTTACGCAGGCGTGCAGAGGAAATCCTGCAGCTCGTGGATAAGACTGAAAAAGAACTTGTGGAACAGGAAGAGCAGGTTGAAGGGATAATTTCTATTGGTTGTGGTGAAATTGCGTCTGTACAATTACTGTCCGGACTGTTCAGGGCGTTTAGAGCAGCTGCTGGTGATGCTTGTGGGAATGGCAGATACACTTATTGTCAGCTACGCCGGTGAAGCGGCGGTATCGGGGGTTTCCCTGGTGAATCAGTTCAATACAATTTTCCTCTATCTGTTTACTGCACTGGCTTCCGGTGGAGCAGTCGTGATCAGTCAGTACATTGGAAAAAGGGCGCAGGAGGATGCAGGAGAAGCTGCCAGTCAGTTACTGTCCTTTTCCACGGTGTTTTCCGTACTGCTTGCGGTGCTTGTGATACTTGGCAATGAGAGAATGCTTCGCCTGATGTTTGGAAAAGTGGAGAATGATGTTATGCAGGCTTGTATTATATATTTGAGGATCTCCGCTTATTCCTATCCGGCTTTGGCAGTTTACAATTCCGGTGCGGCATTGTTCCGAAGCATTGGCAAGACCAGTGTAACGATGTATTTATCCGCAGCATCCAATATCATCAATGTGATCGGAAATGTGATCGGTGTCTTTATCCTAAAGGCAGGCGTGGCAGGTGTGGCATACCCTTCTCTGCTTGCAAGAACTTTTTCAGCAGTGGTGATTACCTGGCTCTGTTTTCAGAAAAAGTATGGAGTCACTTACCGCTGCCAATGGATTTTCAAGTGGGATGGCGGCCTGATGAAAAATATTTTGTATATAGCTATTCCCAATGGATTGGAAAACGGTGTTTTTCAGTTGGTGAAAGTAGCTCTGAGCAGCATCGTAGCTCTTTTTGGCACGTATCAGATTGCAGCGAATGGTGTAGCACAAAGCATCTGGTCTTTCTGCTGACTCCGGTTTTTCTGAGGTTTTATGCTTTGGAACCGGAAACAAAACAGCTTGTCATCTATCTGGTGTTGATCCATAACCTGTTTAATGCAGCTGCATTTCCGTTCTCCGGTGCTCTCAGTAATGGATTACGGGCAGCAGGAGATGTAAAATTCACAATGTATGTGTCTGTCATATCCACGGTTGCAGTGCGCCTGTTACTGTCCTGTATTTTAGGAATCGCACTGCAAATGGGTGTCATTGGTATTGCAATCGCAATGGTCTGTGACTGGATCATTCGGGCGGTACTATTCTTCTGGCGGCAGAAGTCTGGAAAGTGGAAAAATTTTCGGGTGATATAAACTGGTTTTCCGACCTGCGATTGCCGGGAAAGTACCCAATATGGAGGAATATGAGACTGTTTTTGTGGGCTTCCCTAAAATGGAGTATAGTTTATAGTAGTGTATAGCGTGTATCAAGTTATAATTATGAGGTTGAAAACTACGGTATACACAGATGATGCAGAAAAATGTGTACAGCGTTTATATAGAGAATGACATAGAAAAGGAGAT
>JALEHU010000088.1 GCA_022770365.1 Blautia sp.
AGCGGTTAGAGCGTCCAGTTAAAATGCTCGTTTAAAAGCGGTTAGATTGTCCAATTAAAACAATCGGTTAACAGCAGTGGGTGGAGTAATCCACCCGCTTTTTTACTTTTCAGGAGGCTCTATGGATTGGTACGTTGTCGAGTTCAGGGAAACGAAAATCTAAATGAACAACATGAAATTTTCATAAACGTGAACTGAGAGAATTCATAAGCTCAGGGGTTTGAAACTCTCTGAAGAAAATAAGTCAGATACGTGTCTGTACACGTATCTGACTTTTGTGAATAAAAGGAGGAAACGAAAATATGAAGATAGAAAAAATGGCCAGTGTACCCTTGATTCTCCAGGATCCTTATATCAGTATCTGGTCCTCTGCTGACAGGCTGTATGAAGGAGATACAACCCATTGGTGCGGAAAAAAGCAGCGGCTTTACGGCTTTCTTGTGGTTGACGGAAAGGAATACTGTTTCCTGGGAGAAAAAGGCGATAAAAAAGGTGCCAATCAGACCGGGCTTACCGTAACTGCCACCACAACGACTTATGAGTTCAAAGTACAGAATGTATGTCTTACTGTGTCCTTTTGCTCACCTTTGCTTCTTACGGATCCTGTGTTGGTATCCAGACCTTGTACTTACCTGGACTTTCTGGTGGAAAATCCCCAGGGACATGAGGTGGAGGTGCTTTTCGGTGCATCCTCAGATATAGTGAGCTCTACAGGAAAAAAGATTCTGGGAGGTGCTTATACGCTGGACGATTACCATTATGCATATATGGGAAACGCAGTCCAGGCACCCCTTTCCCACAGCGGGGACAACATCACTATTGACTGGGGAAATTTGTATCTGGCTTCCAGGGATGCCCATGTAAAACTATTATTTGATAAGGGCTGGCAGGCAGTGGCTGCCAGGATGGAGTTTGCCAAAGAAAAACAGGCACAGCTGGTGTTTGCCTATGATGACGGGGACTCCATCCGGTATTTTGATGAAAACAGGAAAGGCTATTGGACGGAAACGTACGGATCCATTTATGAAGCCATTAGGGCTTCCATTGAGGAACACGATGAACTTCTGGAAAGATGTCGGGACTTTGATAAAGAACTGGAGAAAAAAGCAGAAACCGCAGGAGGTGAGGCCTACGTATATCTTTGCAATGCCAGCTATCGCCATGCCATTGCGGCCCACAAGCTGATTTCTGATAAGGAAGGAAACCTGATTTTCCTCTCCAAAGAGAACGATTCAAACGGCTGCATCGGCACTGTGGATGTGAGCTACCCGTCCGTACCATTGTTTCTTATGTATGACACAGACTATGTAAAGGGAATGCTTCGGCCTGTTTTTAAATTTGCTTCCCTGCCTGTGTGGGAGTACGATTTTGCACCCCATGATGTGGGACGATATCCTTACGCCACCGGTCAGGTGTACGGCCTGAATCCGGAAAAAGATGGGAAAGAGTATGATGGATCCAACGGAAACATTTTCCCGAACTTTTACAGCTTCCCGAGAAACAGTCAGGTCTATACCCTGAAAAATCAGATGCCTGTGGAAGAGTGCGGAAATATGTTGATTTTGTGTGCTGCGGTGACTCTGCTGGATAAAAATACAGATTTTGTAAGGGAATATATGGATATTCTGGAAAAATGGGTGGTGTATCTTACAGAAAACGGCATGGATCCGGGGGAACAGCTTTGTACCGATGATTTTGCAGGACATCTCTCTCACAATGTGAACCTGTCTGCAAAGACCATTTTGGGTGTGGAAGGCTATGCCCTGATTTTAAAGGCTTTGGGAAATCAGGAAGGCTATGATACCTATCACGGGAAAGCCAGGGCCATGGCTGATCACTGGAAGAAAACTGCAGACGCAGGGGATCATACCCGCCTGACCTTTGACAGAGAAGATTCCTGGAGTTTGAAATATAACCTGGTGTGGGATCGGTTCTTTGGAAGCGGGTTGTTTGATCAGGGACTCTTTGACAGAGAGCTTGCCTACTATGTCAAGAAGAATAATGCTTATGGAGTACCGCTGGACAGCCGTGCGGATTATACCAAGAGCGACTGGATTTTGTGGTGTACTGCTTTGACAGACTGTGAGGCACATCGGAAGAAACTTGTGGAACCGGTGGCTGATTATCTGATGAATACCACCGTCCGGGTACCTTTCAGTGACTGGTACGATACAAAAGATGGACGATACTGTCATTTTATTGCAAGAAGTGTGCAGGGCGGAATTTTCATGCCCATGTTTATGGATGAAAAGAATGGTAAGATGTAAAGGAGAAAAATTATACGGCTATTTGAGAAAGGTATTCGGGCTTAATTGGATATTCAGTCCTTCGCCGCAAGGTTGGTGATTCCGAGTCTGGCGTTTCACATCTTCCTGCGATATTCTCCCGGTGACATCAAATATTGCTGCCGAAACAGCTTTCCAAAATAACTGCTGTTGCCAAAGCCTGATTCCAGAGCGACCTCCACGATGCTTTTTTGTGTGGAGGAAAGAAGATCCCGGGCTTTTTTCAGGCGCACGGAAAGCAGGAATTCCGCAGGCGTTGTTCCCAGGCTGTTTTGGAAGAGACGATAACATTCTCGTTCACTGATGGGCACACAACCGGCAATCCGGGCAACGGTCAGCTTCTCGGAATAGTGTTCCTGGATGAAGGTCAGTATTTTTTTTATCCGTTCTTCCTCCTTAAGATTATAAAGTTCCTGGGATGGTATCTGCTCTGTGGCTCGCATATATACCGTTTCCCAGATGGAGGAAAAAAGATTTCTGAGGTTAAATTCATAAAAAAGAGGCTGCCGGTGGGCCATGCGGATTGTTTCCGTCAGTTGACGGAGCACGTACTGGTCCTCTTTGTTCTGACGGTAAAAGGGGATGGCCTGTAACTGCTTCTGCTGCATGACGGGAGCGATATATTTTGTATCAAAAATACTGTTGGTGCTTCCGCCTAAGAATTTCCTGTCAAAGAACTGGGAGTGAATTCGGGCGTTTCCTGCGGGAACCAGCAGATGGATATAGTGGAGAGCTCCTGAATTAAGAAAAATACCGTCTCCCTCCTTCAGCACGTATTCCTGGTGACGAGTTTTATATAGAAGCGTCCCTTCTATGACATATCCAAATTCAAATTCTTCATGCCAGTGCCAGAGAATATCTCCGCAAAACTGAGGTTCAGATTTTGGGCTGTAGATACTATAATGCAGTTGTTCGTTCTGAAAAAGGATGTTCTCTTTCAGGTCGCCGTCTACGTAAGGAGAGACAAGGGGGATCATGGTATTCCTTCTTTCGTTTGGCAGGATTTTTATACTGTTTGTCAGTATTGTGATATAGATTTTCCGTATAATGGAGTATTCTGATATTAGGCAGTACCATTATGGCAGGCAGTGTTTTGATATGTCAAGGTAAGCGCTGTATGATGAAACGAATGTAACAGTAACCAGTAACCTGAACTGTTACGAAAAAAATTAAAAGGATCGGAAGGAATAGAGAAGATGGATTTTCAGAAAATCATAAGTGAAATGACGCTGGAAGAAAAGCTGGGGATGATTCACGGCGATAACGTGTATGATACCCAAGGGGTGGAGAGGCTGGAAATTCCCCTGCCCCACCGCAGTGGCGGCTACCTGGAATCCCATGATGGCCTATGAAAACGGAAAGGCCCTGGGACGGGAGGTAAGAGGCATCGGCAGGGATGTATCTCTGTCCCCGGGTATCAATATTCACCGGACGCCCCTGTGCGGAAGAAGCTTTGAATATATGGCAGAGGATCCTTGTCTGATTTCAGGGATAGCTGTAGGCGTTATCCGCGGTATACAGGAAAATGATGTGGCTGCCTGCGTAAAGCATTTTGCAGCCAACAACCAGGAGACCAGGAGATCAGACGTCAATGTGGAAATCGACGAACGGACCTTTCAGGAGCTGTATCTGCCTGGATTTCAGGCGGCTGTGCAGGAAGGAAAAACCATGGCGGTGATGGATGCCTACAATCAGTTCAGAGGAGAATATTGCTGCCAGAACAAGCATTTGCTCCGGGATATTTTAAGGGATCAATGGGGATTTGACGGTATTGTCATTTCGGATTGGGGAGCTGTCCATGATACGAAGAAAGCCATTGAGGCTGGCACGGATTTTGACATGAATGTGGACAATCAGTATGATGAATATCACTATGCCAATCCGTTAAAGAAGCTCATCGAGGCGGGGGAAATTTCGGAGAGTGTTGTGGACGAAATGCTCCTTCGGATTTTAAAGACCATGGAGCGTCTGCACATGTTTGAAGAAAACCGTCAGCCGGGAGCTTATAATACGGAAGAAAACCGTCAGGCAATTCTGAAGGTGGCACGGGAATCCATCGTTCTTCTGAAAAATGACCGCAAGATCCTGCCGCTTCCCAAGGATGCTTCCAAGTCCATTTTGCTGGTGGGTGAAAATGCAAACCGCCTGCAGGCCTTTGGCGGAGGCAGCTCGGAGGTGAAGGCCCTGTTTGAACTGACGCCTCTTCTGGGCATGAAAATGCACCTGGGCGGGAACTTCCATATCCGATTTGCGAAAGGCTACTCCTCCGAAGCAAAGGATGAGGAGGAACAAAACCGTTTAAAGAAGGAAGCATGCCGGCTGGCGGCGGATTCCGATATCGTTATTTATGTTGGAGGACTGAATCACGACTTTGACGCGGAAGGGAAGGATCGAGAGGATATGAAGCTTCCATACGGACAGGATGAGCTGATTGGGGCCCTCCTTGACGTAAAGCCGGACATGGTAGTGGTCAATATGAGCGGTTCCCCGGTGGAGATGGGCGCCTGGATTGACCGTGCAGGCGCAGTGGTACAGTACTGGTACTCCGGAACCATGGGAGGAACGGCCCTGGCAGAGGTACTGTTTGGGGATGTGAATCCTTCGGGTAAACTTCCCACAACCTTCCCTAAGAAGCTGGAGGATACGCCGACGGCACGGTTTGGAGAATTCCCCGGCGGCGATACGGTTCGATATAACGAAGGTATTTATGTGGGCTACCGCTACTATGATACCTATGATGTGGAGCCGCAATTTTGCTTTGGACACGGGCTTTCCTATACAGATTTTGCTTATTCCGATCTTCGTATCGAGACCACAGAAAACAGCGGAGGTAAAGTGAAAGTCACTGTGTCCTGCACCGTGCAAAACACCGGGGCAGTGAAGGGCTCCGAGACGGTGCAGCTATATGTGGCGGATAAAGAGGCTTCTGTTTCCAGACCGGATAAGGAGTTAAAGGGATTTCAGAAAGTAACCCTGGAACCGGGGGAGAGCAAAACGCTTGTATTTGAATTGAAGGCGAGAGATTTTTCCTTCTACTGCGTGGAAGAAACCTGCTGGAGATGGGAGCCCGGAGAGTTTGAGATATTACTGGGAAGCTCTTCCAGGGATATTCGGCTTCAGGGCAAGGTGGAGCTGTAAGGAGTAAGCTTATTGACGGGTGCGGTTGTGTTTATTAATGATGCAAAGTACCGGACTCTGCCGGTGGGAATGGAAAACCATTAATAAAAATACTAATTTCTCCATATATTAAGAAAAAGCACATATGGGCATGTCATATGAAAAAGAAAATTCCGGCTTTTTTTACAGGTGCTTTGTTGTTTATGCTGTTTCCTTATCTGATCACGATTCTGATCAACGGGCTGGAGACAGGGCTTTTGAACAGGCCTCTGGATGTGGAGGCATTTCTGCCGGGAATTGTTTCGAAGCAGATTTCATCCGACTGTGAACTGGAGACAGTAAAATCCCAGGCAGTAATTGCCAGATCCAATCTTTACCGGAAGATCCGGGAGGAAAAAGATATAGCAGGAGTGCTGAAAGTTCTGCGGGAGAGTCTGGATCTTTCGGAGGATTACTGGTGTATTCCGGATGAGATTTACGAACAGGCTGTGAAAGAAACGGAAGGACAGGTGCTTTTTTATGAAGGGGAGCTGAAACTGGTGCCTTATCATGAGATCAGCAGCGGACAAACGAGAAGCGGTGCCGAGGTATTTCATGACGATTCTTATTCTTATCTTAAATCTGTGGACAGCAGTGCAGACAAACAGTCCGCGGATTATCTGAACAGTACCTATATTCCACAGCAGCAGATGCCGCAGGAACTGGAGGTTTCCGGGAGGGACAGCTCCGGATATGTGGTAAGTCTTCTGGCAGATGATCATGCATTGGAAGGAGAGGCTTTCCGGCAGGGAATGAGATTGTCTTCGGCAAATTTTACCATTCAGAAGGTCGGAGATAAATACCGCTTTTTGTGTAAGGGCCGGGGACATGGGCTGGGATTTTCCCAGTATGGCGGAAATGAAATGGCAAAAGCAGGAAGTACATATCAGGAAATCCTGGAGACATATTTTCCGTTAATGGAGATTGAGCAGGTGAGTGATACATATTGGGTATGATGCATGGAATGGCTGAATTATTTACAAACTTTTGTATCGGTGATAATTTGCAGCATTCATAAAAGAATCTTGTACAAAACTGAATAGACTTACATATTCTGGACACCCTATAGATAGAAACAGAGATTTCAAGTAGAGGTGAAGAGAATATGATGAAAAACAAAACAGTAAGAGTTGTGGTCAATTGTGTGATGCTGGCTGCAGTAGCTGCGATCGGACTGGCGGTCTTTCAGCTGGGAACTTCTTCCAAAGAAGACAGCGCGCCGCAGGAAATTGTCATGGAAAGTGATGAGACGGATGAAGTAGCCCGGGCAGAGCAGGAGGAGGAAATACCTGCAGAGGATGCCGGTACCAGCCAGGTAGAGGCTGAAATGTCAGAGGATGACACAATGTACGGCATGGAGACGGAAGACTTTTCTTCAGAGGAAACAGGTTCTCAGGGGGAAACAACAGGGGAAATAACAGGAGAAAGCACAGCGGAAGAGACGGCATCTGTTGAGGAGAATGCGGAAGAAACAGCAGCAGAAGCATCTATAAAAACGGTGCTGGATTTTTCGGAGGATACTTTGACGGAATGGCCGGTAAATGGAAATATTCTGCTGGATTACAGCATGGATCAGACTACTTATTTTCCTACATTGGATCAGTATAAATTAAGCCCGGCGATTGCGGTACAGGCAGTGGAAGGTGCGCCTGTGGCAGCTGCATGTGCGGGAAAGGTTTTCGCAATTGAGGAAACGGCACAGACAGGAACAACTGTGACTATGGAGCTTGGGAACGGGTATCAGGCAATTTACGGTCAGCTGACAAATCTGACAGTTTCCGAAGGCGACACTGTGGAAAAGGGTACCATAATCGGATATATCAATGCACCGACAAAATATTACAGTACGGAAGGAAGCAATCTGTATTTTGCGATGAAACGAAACGGGGAACCGATCGATCCTATCCTGTATCTTCCATAAAAGGATGTTTTGGTAAAAAGGTATTTTGACTCTGGTATCAAAAAATGGCAGGAATCCTGAAGAGGGATTTCTGCCATTTTTTGTGTGCCGGAAAATGTTATGCGGTGAAAACGATTACAAATATGCAAAAAAGAAAACCTACAAAAATTGGTATGAATGTCAATTTACAATTTTATCAAATCAGGATATAATAAGGACATCAGATGTAATCGGTTTCATAATAAAACAGGGAGGAAATAAAAGAAAAGCGGAAGAAAAAGGGAACTTTGTTAATAAAATACGTCACGGTCATAGGATTGTGTTTTTAGGAGAGAAAATATGAATATTGGAGAAATTGCAAAAATGGCTGGTGTTTCAAGTGCGGCTGTTTCCCGGTATTTTAATAATGGGTACATATCAGAGGAAAAAAAGGAAGCTATCCGGAAAGTTGTGGAGAAGACCGGATATCGTCCCTCTGTTCAGGCGCAGACTCTTCGGACGAAAAAAACAAAAATGATCGGAGTTATTTTGCCGAAGATTGATTCTGAACCAGTCGGATGTATGGTATCCGGAATACTGAATGTAATTAACGAGAGCGGGTATCAGCTTTTAATTGCAGATACACAGAACAATCCGGACAAAGAACTGGAATATTTATCAATATTTGATGACAAACAGGTGGATGGTGTGATCATGATTGCCACGATTTTTACCGCCAGGCACAGACGGGCTCTTAAGAATATGAACGTGCCGGTCGTCATTGCCGGACAGGAGCTTTCGGGGTATTACTGCGTTTATCATGATGACTATCATGCCATGTATAATATGACGAAGTTTTTATTGGATAAGGGCTGCCGTAATCTGGGGTATATAGGTATTACACAAAAGGATAAGGCTGTTGGTTTTGAGCGATATGAAGGGTACTGCAACGCAGTTAGGGATGGCGGTTTTGAGAACTGCAGGCAGAATATAGAGACTGCGGATTTTACCATTGATTCAGGATATGAGACGGCGAAGAAACTCATAGAGAAGAGAACTGATCTGGATGGAATTGTCTGTGCGACAGATGAGATTGCCATTGGAGTTATGCGTTATCTGAAGGAGCAGAAGATCAATGTGCCCGGTCAGATGCTGGTCACCGGTCATGGAGACTCTGTTCTCTGTAAAGTGACAACGCCCACTTTGACAACCGTGCATTATTCCTATGAGAAATGCGGCGAGCTGGCGACAGGAATGCTTTTGGATATTCTTTCGGGCAAAGAGCTTGCTGTCAAAGAGATGAAACTGGGATATTATCTCGTGGAAAATGAATCCAGTAAGCGTTCGTCGGCAGAAACGGACATTCAATAAGAGAACCGTCTCTGCATTTTATTATAATATTCACAAAAAAACAGAAAGAACGTATAATAAAAGCAGGTGGGAAACAATTCGCAGTCGGTATTTCTCCTACCTGCTTTTTTCTGTATATGAAATGATAAGATACCCGATTTGGCCGATTGCTTTTTATAGAGAACGGGCAGCTGCATGTGGAACTGGCATGCAGTTGTCCTTTACATAATCTGATACTGCCGGGGCTGGAATTGCTTTCGGCTCCAACATTTTATAATATATTTATTTTTTACGTTATAATACATTTTTTACGGAGCGGGATAATGAATTATACTTATATGGTAAAATGTGCGGACGGTACGTTATACACGGGATGGACAACCTGTCTGCAGAAGCGCCTGAAGGCTCACAATGAGGGGCGTGACGGCGCCAAATATACAAAATCCAAACGTCCTGTGGAACTGGTCTATTATGAGGGTTTTGCGACGAAAGAAGAAGCCATGCAAAGAGAATACCGGATCAAACAGCTGACGAGAGCGGAAAAAAAGAAATTAATTGAATTTTGAGGCCTGTGCCGGTAGATTATACCGGCATAGGTGCTACAAAAAAGTACATTACAATAAAATGACAGAGACTTCCGAGCATTACGAAAACATGGAAAATCTCGTGAGAACCGAAGTTCTTGTGATGCGCATCAAAAAGCGGAACTTTCAGCGCGTAAATGATTCCGCCGATCGTATAAATAATTCCTCCGGCAAGAAGCCATCCGAATCCGGCTCTTGGCAGAGAATGGAAAATAGGCACAAATGCCAGTACACAAAGCCATCCCATTCCGATATATAAAACAGAAGATACCCATTTGGGACAGCCGATCCAGAAACCTTTCAGGATGATCCCCAGAATTGCGACAGCCCATACGAGGGCACAAAGGACATAACCGGTTTTATTATGCAGTGCGATCAGGCATACGGGAGTGTAGCTTCCGGCGATCATGACAAAGATCATCATGTGATCCATTTTGCGCAGCCTGCGGTTCACCTTTTCTGTGGAGTCAACGGAATGATAGATGGTGCTCGCCGCGTAGAGAAGGATCATAGTCAGTATAAATATACTTAAAGCTGCAATATGCAGAGTGTCAGTATTTCTTGCCGCTTTGAAAAGGAGCGGCATTGCACCTGCAATGGCAAGCAGCAGTGCAATTCCATGTGTAATGGCGCTTCCCGGGTCTTTTAATTTCAGTTTCATATGAATCGCCTCCTGAACGATGAAAAATAGATTTAAAATCTTTTTGACGTAGTTTCAAAAACTACATTTAAAATATATGATTACTATATCACAAAGATTCAAAAATGCAAGAGGATTTGTAAATTTTTTTATATTTCCGTTATCTTTCGAGGCGTACTTGAATTTGAAAGAACAGTTATAGTAAAATACAGATAAGTATTCAGCGAGCAGTCAATATCTGTGAAGAAGCTGGACAGATATAAATATAAATAAGGATAACATCAGGAGGAATGATTATGGAACGTCATGGATTTGCAATGGAAGTAAAAAAGGGGCAGATGAATGAATACCGCCGGAGACTGGGAGAAATCTGGCCGGATCTGACAGCTTTTCTGGACAGAAACGGAATCCACAATTTCAGTGTGTGGAATACAGACAGCCTTATTTTTGGATATTACGAAAATACGGACGGCGCGGTACTGTCAGCAGAAGAGACAGCAGTGAAGGATGCTCTTGTAAAAAAAATAGAAGATACCTTTACCTGGATTTCCACGCCGGGAGAGGATATGCGTCTGATGTATCATAACTTTGGTATTGTAAGAGAGAACAAAGAACTGATCCGCCACAGAATGTTCATGACAAAATTAAAACCGGGCTGTGAAGAAGAATATAAACGCAGACATGACGGCCTGATCGAACAGCGCGGTGATATTATAGATCCGGGTCCGGACAGCAACTTCAGCATCTGGTGCGCAGGCGGATATATTTTCGGATATGATGAAATCGACACCACGATGGAAAAAGAAGAGACCGAAGAGGACAGACAGACAACCATCGCATGGGAAACACGCCAGCTGGAAATCATGGACTGGATCACCAATGATGTGGACTGGATGACAGGTGAGCATCATTCTTCCAGCCGCAGACTGGCATGGCATGCATAAAAAATACATAGAGAAAAGTCCGTTCTTTACAGAAAAACTGTGATAGAGAACGGACTTTTTCTATTATGTGCATATGAAATATTATATTCCGTATTTTTTACTGGAATATATTTTTCGGTGTTTTTTACTGAAATTATGTATGGTCGCGCCCTTTTTTCAACTGGCAGATTCCCTGAGTCATGGTACCCATCGGGCAGAAAGTACACCAGGTTCTTGGTTTGTACAGAAGCATAACAATCAGTCCGATGAGTGTTGAGGTTAACATCAGACTGTAAAATCCGAAGCTGTACTGAGCCACCCAGTCAGGGATATTACCTGCGGTATAGGCCCAGCCCCATGGTACGCGAATGGTCCAGAAAATCTTTACGACTTCTTTCAGAGAAGATGCACCGCCTGCAACAAGCCAGGTCTGAAATACAATATTTCCAAACATGGTCAGGAAAAATATCAGGAATCCATAACGAAACCATTTAGACGACAGCCATTTTGGGGCAGGTTTGTTCCGTGAACATTTTCCGTTTTTTCCGAGAACCGTAAAAAGCTGACCTCTGCCGCAGAAACTGTTGCAGAATTTTTTGTTTCCACCAATAATGGCAAACAGAAGAGGAACAATAAAGTCGATCATGCCCAGCCAGGCAAACAGGATGTTGAAAAATCCGAGGGAAAAATAGATGATGGACCAGATCCATAAATAATCATACCAGTGCTTTTTTTTATTCATTGTTTTCCTCCCTGAGTAAAATACTGATACTTCCTGCAGGACAGACAGCGGCACATTTTCCGCAGCCCACACAAAGATTTTTATCAATTATTGCATAGCAGCCTTTCCAGATTTCAATGGCATTGCGTGCACATTCTTTCATACAGGCGCCGCATGCTACGCAGCGTCTTTTGTCTACAGATGCATATTTTTTTGATTTCAATTGCAGAATCTCCTTTTATCAGTTGTAATAGTCTCTTTTCTGAGAATAATCCGGGCAGGATATTGTGTCCCGTGGTGGACGGTATTATTTGCGGTTCTGGTCACGGTACTGTTGTATCCGTCTTTTGTGTTGCTGTTAGGAAAAGCAAAGTTTACCGCGCTGGAGGTAATGGTCAGGCGCAGACGCTCACCCGGTGCAATACGGGCCGAGATTTTTGTGGTGCGGATGAGGACTTTTTCTACTTTGTCCGGTTCCAGGAAAACTTCCCTGTCAAAACCGTTTCGGAATTTTACATCCAGCATACCATCAGCCAGTTTGATGGAACGGCCGTCGGGAGTGACCTTTGTCAGACGGACCATCAGGTCTGTGTCCGGTGCATCACTGGAGAGATAAAGTTCGGCATAAGCATCTCCGGTGATGGTGAGAGGCTGCTTAAGGGGCGGTGTTGTGTAGCAAAGATAATCAGGGCGAAGTTCCTGTTCTGTATAATCTTCCGGAACTTCAATCTCATTTTCGCTCATATCAATGATATGAGTTGCGGGATTTTCCGGATCATAGAGGAAGGTGTCGGAATCATACGCGCCGGGACTTTCCAGGAGAAGTCCATTGCCGCTGCTGGTGTTTGCCTGAGAGCCTCCCAGATAAAGGGAATATTCTCCGGTAGTTTCCGGCGGCCATTGAGAGGCGGTTTTCCACTGGTCTTCCCCGACAGTGAAATATTCCACAGGCGCGGTTGCTGTAATGCCTGTTTCACGGCCTTTCAGCCAGTACTCAAACCAGCGGAAGAACTGAAGGTCGATATCATAACGGATGGCATTCTGCCCCATGGGTATGCCGTGAAGGTCATAATTGGCGTTCCCGCTGTGCATCCAGGGGCCGAGGATGACCTTGCGTGTTCCGGCAGGGTAATCTCTGGTCAGATCCAGCGCTTGTGTGGTGCCCATGCCATTATCGTCAAACCAGCCGGACATGATCAGGGCAGGGACATGAATACCTCCCCGGCTGACAGAGCGTGTATACCAGTCGCCTTTTTGCCAGAATGCATCGTCGCAGGGATGGGAAAGCCATTCAGTCCAGAAGGGAACCGGATATCCCAGCGCTTTTTCGCATACTTCCTCCAGAGGGCGGTGTGCCAGAATCTGATCCCAGTCATCCCGTACCATCAGAGCATCGTTCATTTTTTTCTGACTGACAGCAAATGCCCAGGCCAGAGTGCCGCTGGAAAAGGTACCGCCGTGGCGGGGCATGTCAACAAAGGCGCTTCCGGCGGTTACTTCGCTGATCAGTGCTTTCAGATGAGGGTTTCCGGAGGCAGCGGCTGCCCACTGGACATAACCCAGATAGCTTCCGCCGATCATTCCCACAGAACCGTCGCACCAGTCCTGAGCGGCGATCCAGTCAATGGTATCGCTGCCGTCTTCTGTTTCAAAATGATCAGGGATCCATTCACCCTCGCTGTCATTGCGCCCGCGTACATCCTGGATCACTACAGCATATCCGCGCTGGACAAACCGGTAGTAGGCAGGAGAGGAATCCTGCCGTCCGTAGGGAGTGCGCACCAGGACGCAGGGAAGCGGTCCTGTGGTTCCCTGCGGCAGCCACAGATCAGCCGCAAGTTTTGTGCCGTCCCTCATGGGGATCCAACAGGTCTGTACCGGTGAAATGGCAAAGGGGGCGTCCGGATACAGGGAATTCCATTCAGGAAGAAGTGTAAGAGATTCGTAATCCTTGGCAATAAGCAGGGAGATGGAATCACGGTTTGGTGTCTGCGCTCCTATAATTTTGCCGTTGTCTGTCAGCAGATCTAACGGAAATTTCACCTGTCTCTGGATATAGTTGTGCTCATCTTTGCGCTGGTAAATGGCACCGTCCGGCAGGGTAAAGGAACGGATATCAGGGTTATCATCCAGTAGGGCCTGAGCGCTTGTAAGCCGCCCTGCAAGGGACTGAAAGCAAATCCGGGATAAAGTGTAAAGCTGCGCGGCAATCTGGTCTGTAAGGGGCTCTGACGGCTTCAGACAGCCTGTAAAAGGATCCAGAAGTTCCACAGAAACCGGATTTTCAAAAGGATCCATTCTGGCATAAAGGATGCCGGAAATATAAAGATTCATCTGCATGGTAAAATGCCTCACTTTGTATGTTTGTTTAAAAAAACTGATCTTTATATATCATAACATGGATCTGTAAAATCAACAACTTTTATCGGCTGCATGACGCGCGTCACAGTTCTTGTTTTGATAAACGCATAAAAATCCTCCATTTACAGATACTAATTCCAGCAATGGAAAGTACAGTAAATGGAGGAATTATTATATGAAAGCTACGGGAATTGTACGTCGAATCGACGATCTGGGCAGGGTGGTGATTCCGAAAGAAATCCGTCGGACACTGAGGATAAAAGAGGGTACACCTCTTGAGATTTTTACTGACAGGGAAGGAGAAATTATTCTGAAAAAGTATTCCCCGATCGGTGAATTGAGTATTTTTGCAAAAGAATATGCGGAGGCGCTTGCACAGACGACGGGGTTGGTGACCTGTATTACGGATCATGATCAGGTGGTGGCTGCGGCAGGGCAGGGAAGTAAGGAATACAACGGAAAGGGAATCAGCAGGGATCTGGAGGAAGTGATCTCTGCCAGGGAAGGAAAGTGCCTGAATGTGGGTGAACGGGGGAAAATTCCGGTGACAGAAGAACAGAGAGAGGTTCCTTATGCTCAGGTGGTTCAGCCCATTATCTGTGCGGGAGATGCCATCGGATCGGTGATTCTGATGGGAAAAAGTGAGAAAGATGTTTTTGGAAATCCGGAGAAGATGCTTGTGCAGACGGCAGCAGGATTCCTTGGCCGGCAGATGGAGCAATAAATGATACCCCCTCAGGCACTGTCTGAGGGGGTATTTGATCATCAGCATTTTTCTGCTATTTCGTAAATCAGGCGTTCTGTATCTTCCCATCCGAGACACGGGTCTGTAATGGACTGGCCGTAAACGTGGTTGGGGCAGATGTCCTGGCGTCCTTCCACGAGATAACTCTCGATCATGACACCTTTGACCAGTTTTTTGAGCTGTGGATTGTAGTTGCGGCTGTGGAGCACTTCGCTGACAATACGGATCTGTTCTTTGTATTTCTTGCCGGAGTTGGAGTGATTTACATCCACGATCACAGCTGGATTCTGCAGATCCCATTTGGAATAAAGCTCGGCAAGACGGATGAGGTCTTCGTAGTGATAGTTGGGAATCGTCTGACCGTATTTGTTCACGCCGCCTCTTAAGATGGTATGTGCGAGAGGGTTTCCGCTGGTCTCCACATCACAGCCCCTGTAAATAAAATGATGCGGGTGCTGGGCAGCGGTTACGGAATTCAGCATGACAGATAAATCTCCGCTGGTAGGATTTTTCATACCTACAGGAATGTCCATGCCGCTGGCTGTCAGGCGGTGCTGCTGATTCTCTACAGATCTTGCACCTACCGCCTCGTAGGAAAGGACATCATCCAGGTAACTGCGGTTCTCCGGATAAAGCATTTCATCTGCTGAGGAAAGCCCGGTCTCTTCCATGACACGGATATGCATTTTGCGGATGGCAATAATGCCTGCAAGCAGGTCCGGTGCCTTGTCCGGATCCGGCTGGTGAAGCATACCCTTATAACCATCGCCGGTTGTACGCGGCTTATTGGTATAGACACGGGGAATAATCATTAATTTGTCAGATACTTTGTCAGATACTTCTTTGAGACGGTTCACATATTCACAGACGGATTCTTCGTTGTCTGCGGAGCACGGACCTGCAAGAACAACAAATTTATCGGAATTTCCGGTGAAAATATCGCGGATTTCCCGGTCGCGTGCGGCTTTGGCCTGTTTGATCCCCTGGCTTAACGGGTATTGGGATTTCAACACTTCCGGCAGCGGAAGCTGATGATTGGTTTTCATTGACATAATATTTGAACTCCTTTATCTGAACAGCGTATATATCAGACAGGAATTCTGACAAAATATATACGCAGTCTGTTTATAAAAATCATCCCAAGTATAGCATAAAATCGACTGTAAATCTATGATAAGGGAGCATTTCCGGAATAAAATATTTCCCGGTCATATATACGGAGATGAATATTTTCCGGATCTTGAATTCTCTTTCTGCAGTATATCATATTCCTCCAGAGTCATGCCTGTAAGAGATAAATAGGCAGCCAGGGGCTTTGTCACATAGCGGATATGCCATGGTTCATAAGGAATCTGAGTGATGGATTCCTTACCGGCAGGATAGCGCAGGATAAAGCCGTAGAGGGGAGCATGACGTGCAAGCCACAGGCCTTCCGCAGTTTCTGCAAATGCTTCTGTCAGTTCCATTCGGATCTGCGGGCAGGAAACGTCCAGGGCCAGTCCGCTCTGATGTTCACTGGCGCCGGGCGGGGCAGCGTAAGAACTGACTGCGAAAAGCTCTTTCTGCCTCTGGTAGGAGCGATACCCGGAAATGCAGCAGAGGTTCAGACCTTCCCGGCGGCTGCGGCTGGTCAGTTCCATAGCAGCCAGTGCGGTTTTTTCTTCCAGAAGGCGCTTCGGATCATGGAGAGGAGCATCAAAGGGAAGCCCGATGTCCACCAGATTGTCGGGGACATAGTCTTCCGGAAGTGGATGTTCGCGATTAATGAGGCGTGTATAAATATGATTCATAAATAAAAAACCCCCTTCTCCATTCATGTGTATGAACGGGAAAGAGGGTTTATGACTGCGATTCAGATTTCGTGGATGTCTGTATCAGATTTTCATATTTTATAAATGCCTGCGTCAGAAATCAGTCCCAAATATCAGTCCAGAGCTTTGGAACTCATTTCTTCAAGAAGATTCTTCTTGATATCGTAAAGCTTCTGAGAAAGGTCTACATATACTTTCTGCGGATTTACAAAACGGCGGGATTCATCCCACAGGGTATTCTGTTCTTTCTGACAGAAGTCACGCAGCTCCATCACAGACGGAGAGGTGTATACACGTTTGCCTTCTTTGATCACCGGGACAAGGAGTTCTTTTAATTCGTAGGTGCCGCCGAGAACTTTTGTCTTTTTCCAGGTGTCTACCGGGTCGAAAATGATCATGGTCTCTTCAGGATTAAATACCTCATCTTTCAGACAGATCAGATCTGCCTTGATCTTGCCGGTGGATTTGCCATAGATACGATAAACGGTCTTGTCTCCTGGGTTGGTGACTTTCTCTGTATTCTCGGATAATTTGATCTTCGGAATGAAAGTGCCGGTAGCATCATCTTTTACGGCAGCAAGCTTGTAAACACCGCCAAATGCAGGGTTATCCTTGCTTGTGATCAGGTTGGTTCCGACACCCCAGGAATTGATCTTGGCGTTCTGGGCTTTCAGGCTTTCGATGAGATACTCGTCCAGATCGCTGGATGCGGAAATGGTGGCATCGTCAAAACCGGCTGCAGCCAGCATTTTGTATGCTTCTTTGGAAAGATAAGCAAGGTCGCCGCTGTCGATACGGATGCCGTAACGAGTGAGCGGAATACCTTCCTCACGCATTTCTTCAAATACACGGATGGCATTGGGAACGCCGGATTTCAGTACATCATAGGTATCCACCAGGAGTGTGCAGGAATTGGGGTATAATCTGGCATAGGTTTTAAATGCGGTGTATTCGTCCGGGAAGCTCATGATCCAGCTGTGGGCGTGGGTTCCGAGAACCGGTACATCAAACATCTGTCCTGTGAGCACATTGGAAGTTCCGGCACATCCGCCGATGACTGCTGCACGGGCACCGAAAATACCGGCGTCCGGTCCCTGGGCACGGCGAAGACCGAATTCCATAACGCCGTCGCCTTTGGCTGCGTAGCTGACACGGGCAGCTTTGGTGGCAATCAGGCTCTGGTGGTTGATGATATTGAGAATGGCTGTTTCCACAAGCTGTGCTTCCATAATAGGGGCGACAACTTTGACGAGCGGTTCACGAGGAAAGATGACTGTGCCTTCCGGGATGGCGTAAATGTCGCCGGTAAAGTGAAAATCGCTTAAGTATTCCAGAAAATCTTCTTCAAAAATATGAAGGCTTCTCAGATATGCGATATCTTCTTCGGTGAAGTGGAGATTTTCAATATATTCAATCATCTGTTCCAGTCCTGCTGAGATGGCAAATCCGCCGTCACAGGGATTGTTGCGGTAAAACATATCAAAAATCACGGTCTGGTTGTTATGATTTTTAAAATAACCCTGCATCATGGTGAGCTCATAGAGGTCTGTGAGCAGAGTCAGATTCATTGCTCTCATATGTTTTTCTCCTTGTTTGCTGTCAGTGCCGCGTAAATGCACTGCGTTTTTTGTGTTTTGCTGCCGGTACATCGGTTTCGCTATAATCGATGTACCAGGTGTACAGCCAAGTGTATTGACACTAAATTTATCTTATTATAACATACTTTTTACAAATGGAACGAAAAATATTTGGAAACTGTAAAAAATTGCAGGATCATTAGTTTGCACGGCTGGTCAGAAGCTTATTTTGTCTGTGCGATTGATCATGGGCCTGTTCAGTTTGCGCGGTTGATCAGGGGGCTGCCGGTTTTATAGTTTTCGAGGTTTTTGAGAACAATATCACAGATACGGTCCAGAGTCTCTGTCATGTGGAAACCGCCGGAGCAGTGCGGGGTCAGCAGGATATTTGGCTCCTTCCAGATTGGATGACCGGATGGGAGAGGTTCAGGTTCAATAACCTCCAGTCCCGCGCCTGCGATCTGTTTTTTCTGAACTGCTTTCAGAAGGGCATCCGTGTCTACAAGACTGCCGCGGCCTCCGTTGAAAAACAGTGCTGTGTTTTTCATAAGGCCAAATTGGCGTTCGCCCATGAAATGATAATTTTCAGGAGAAGCCGGGAGGCAGACGATGACCAGGTCTGCCAGAGTAAGTATTTCATCCAGCTGTGCCATTGTGTATAACTGATCGATATATTCGGGGCAGTTGTGGATATTGCGTTTCACTCCGATGACACGGTTGCCCAGGGCATGCAGTACCTGTGCAATTTTGGACCCGATATCGCCCATACCGATGATCAGAGCGGTCTGCCCGTGAAGGGGACGGACGATTCCATGGTCTTCCCAGCACCCGCGGTTCTGGCTGTCCCGGTAGAGGTGAAGTTTTTTGCTCATGGCAAATATCATGGCAAGCATGTGTTCCGATACAGCGGAACCGTATGCACCGGTAGCGTTGGTGAGAATACATCCCTCCGGGAGAGCGCCTTCTTCCAGATATTCTGCAAATCCTGCGGAATTCAGCTGCAGCCATTTCAGAGAAGATGCTTTTCTGACGGTATCGCAGGGAAGATTGCCGACCAGGATCTCTGCGGTTTTCAGTTCTTCTTCTGTGACTTCGGAGGCGGATGTAAAACAGAAATCGTAGTCATCGGTCATTTCCAGCATATTCCGGCGGCAGGATTCTGTGACAGGTAAGGTTACCAAGACTTTTTTTCTCATTGTGTTCTCCTTTTTCTGTTATTGAGCTTATTTTAACATAGTAAAGTATTGTGTGGGAAAAAATCTTTTAAAATAGCATAAAAAGACATGAGAATGGTTATAAAAAGAAAGTTGATGGAAAAAAGAATGAAAAAATTCGAAAAAAGAAAATAGGGTTGCTTTTATTTTGGTAATTAACTCAAACTTCCCACATTAAAAATAAGCTTAGCACCTTGAAAAATCAATGTTTTAACCCACAAAATAACAATCAGGCGGCACTTTGTCCGTATTCCAATGCTTCCTGCATGTATTTTGGCAGTCTCTGAATAAAGCTGGCAGTAAATTTCTCCAGCTCCTGTTCTGTGATATGGAAGTGTTCCATAACTGAATCCATAAGGGCGTTTATGATAATCTGCATTGACTGACTGAATGTAATATCATCCAGTTCGTCCATCAGACAGAAAAACAGTTCACAGAGCGTTTTGTCATCGGTATTCCTTCTTTGAGCAACCGAAAGCATCATATACCGTGTGAATACAATTGCTGTATGGGCATTTAATGCATCATAAGAAGTGCTTCGACACTCTTTTACCAGCCGGAGATAGGATTTGCAGGATTTGAAAAATATCTCTATATCCCACCGTTTTCCATAAGTACAGATGATTTCTTCTTCTGATAAAGAAGTATCTGTACAGAGGATTGCCAGCCAGTCCTTTTTCTTGCTTTTGTTGCGGACACAGACGATTTTGGCTGGGATAGCTTCTTCACCAACAGTCACGTTTATAGAAAGAAGATATTTAGAGCGTCCCCGGCGTTTACGGTTTTTGCTGTAAATTTCTTTGATGTTGAAGCGTCCATCCTGATATCCGTATTTTATCTTGCTGCTCTTTTTGACCATGGCAATTGTGTCCAGACCATGTTCCTGTTTTAATGCGATAACCGCTTTGGGAGATGAAAACCAGCTGTCAAACAGCACATATTTTGCTGATAATCCTGACTTTTGTGCCATGTGGATCAATTCCAGCATAACTTCCGTTGCTTTACGACGTGACTGTTTCCTGCGCTTTCCAGCAAGGGAACGACCATCATATGAAGAAGCTTCGCAAAGCAGATTTTTATCTTCTGCGGCAGAAAGCAGGCAGTGGTTAACCGGAATAAAGGAATTTCCATCCGACCATCCAAGTGTCAGCATTCGGTATCCCCGTTTGTATTTCATAGAGCAATGGTCAAATACCTTGGCAAGAAGCTCTGTTTTACAGGAACGTGAACGGTCAAACAGACTATCATCAATAATGAAGACATCTTTCCGATTATCAGATGTCAATGGCTTCATAAAGTCATTTATGATTCTTGCAGAAAGCAGTGTGGTGAAACGTTGCCAGTTGGTTTTCGTATTGTTAAGGAAACGATAAACTGTATTTTTGCAGAAGCCGCCTTCAAATGCACCTGTTTTTCTCTGCATATACATGCTTCTATCAGAGAAAATGAGACAAAACAGGTAACGGAAGATATCCATTACAGGAATTCCTTTCGTTTTTCCGGCATTGCATTGAAAAAGGAGCTTTCCGACTTGGAATTCTTTCAAAAATTTTGTGGCAGAATCAAAAATCTCATTTCCGTTTTCGGTCTTATGTGGTATACTTGACATAGCGTAAATCTCCTTGCTGTGTGATTGTTTTTGACAATTCAATTATACCACATGCAAGTGATTTATGCCTTTTTTATGGGTTAAAATATTGATTTTTCAAGGTTTAGCACACCAAATGGTGTGGGAAGTTTGAGTCATTTATAGCTTTTTTAAATAAATCTCCTACTTTTATTGTATTTTTGAATTTTTGATTATTAATGGGAAAGGGTATAATAGAAGTTACAGTAAACAGAATGGATAAAAATACCAAAAAAAGCAGGTGAGAAAAGTTGTATTATGTTGGAATTGATATTGGTTCGACTGCTTCGAAGACAGTTGTGACTGGTGACAGGGAAATGAAATTTGTGCTGCCTACAGGGTGGAGCAGTAAGGAGACGGCTTCGGAGATTGCTTCAAGGCTTCTGGATCAGGGGATTGATGTAATGAGTGAAGGGGTTCGTGTAGCAGCTACAGGATATGGGCGTGTAGCTGTGGATTATGCGGATTTTGTGATTACGGAGATTACCTGTCATGGAAGAGGTGGCAGAGAACTGGCGGGAAATGAATGTGCAATTATTGATGTAGGTGGTCAGGATACGAAAGTAATCTTGATAGATCAGGGAATGATCCAGGATTTTCTTATGAATGATAAATGTTCTGCCGGAACCGGGAAGTTTCTGGAGATTATGGCGAATCGACTGGGAGTTACCATTGCGGAACTGTTTGACCTGGCAGAACAGGGAACTGTGGTACCGATCAGTTCGTTGTGTACGGTATTTGCGGAATCTGAGGTAATCAGCATGATTGGTGAAGGGCGAAGCAGAGAGGATATAGCTGCGGGAGTGGTAAATTCTGTAGCGGAGAAAGTTGCGCAGCTTGCCAGAAGAAAGCAGCTTCCGGGGACAGTGCTCCTTACGGGAGGATTGAGTGAATGTCCGTATTTTGCAGAAATTCTTTCGGAAAAACTTGGATGTGCTGTTGAAGCTATGAAAGACGGAAGATATGCAGGAGCGTTTGGGGCATCATTGCTTGCCGGAGAAAAAAAGAAATAAATAATCAACTGTAGAGGATAATAAGGACTGCAACAGTTGGCGAATGGTATGAAAGAAGTAAAAAATAATATAAAAACGATAGAAAGATGAGGTACAAAGATGGAAATAATTAAAGATTTACCAGAAGTATTTGAGGAGTTTGCGGAGCAGAGGAAGAATTCATTTCTTGCTATCAAGAAGATTAAGGATCAGAATATCCCGGTAATTGGTTCTTACTGTACATATTTTCCACAGGAGATTGCAATGGCCATGGGAGCTGCTTCTGTAGGTTTATGTTCCATGTCTGATGAAACAATCCCGGTAGCCGAGCAGACATTGCCGAAAAATCTCTGTCCACTGATCAAGGCCAGTTATGGGTTTGCAGTGACAGATAAATGTCCATTCTTTTATTTTTCAGATGTTGTAGTTGGTGAGACTACCTGTGACGGAAAGAAAAAAATGTATGAATTTATGTCCGAATTTAAGGATGTATTTATTCTGGAGCTTCCTCATAAACAGACAGAGGCTGCACTTCAGTACTGGAAGAGTGAGATTATCCGTTTCAAAGAATATCTGGAGAAGAAATTTGAGGTGGAGATCACAGAGGAGAAGCTTCGTGAGGCAGTCCGCATCAGCAATGAGGGACGTCGTGCTTTGAAAGATTTCTATGAACTGATGAAACAGGATCCGGCTCCAATGAAGGGTGAGAATCTTTATAATGTATTGTATGGAACTACCTTTAAGTTTGACCGTTCCAAAGTCCCGGCAGAGATTGATGCACTGACAGTGAAGCTGAAAGAAGAATATGCAGCAGGCAAAAACGAAGGAAAGAAACATCGTATTCTGATCACCGGATGTCCAATGGGTGGAGCTACCATGAAAGTAGTAAAAGCAATTGAAGAAAATGGCGGTGTGGTAGTTGCTTTTGAAAACTGCTCCGGTGCAAAGAGCGTAGACAGACTGATTGATGAAAATGATCCGGATATTTACGAAGCAATTGCAAGACGTTATCTGAATATCGGCTGTTCTGTTATGACTCCGAATCCAAACCGTTTTGAACTGTTAAATGAACTGATCGATGAGTACCAGGTAGAAGCTGTTGTGGAAATGACTCTTCAGGCCTGTCATACTTATAATGTGGAAGCCGGTAAAGTTGGCAGATTTGTAAGAGAAGAGAAAAAGATTCCTTATCTGCATGTGGAGACAGATTATTCTCAGTCTGATGTTGGACAGCTAAATACACGTATTGCAGCTCTGATAGAAATGTTATAACTGTGAAGATATTATAAGATTATAGAAAAGGCAGGTATTTTTCATACCTGCTCAGACTGTAGACAAAGCCCTGCTTTTGCACAATGTCATTAACTTTAGCAAAAAGCAGAAATCGTAAGCATTTATAAAGGTAGTGTAAAATAGTTTGTGTTTTTGGTAAAAAATAACTCCTTTTTGGTAAGAATT
>JALEHU010000098.1 GCA_022770365.1 Blautia sp.
CGAAATCCTAAAAACATTCGAAATCCGCCCTATTCGGGCTACTTTCTCATGTTTTGCGGGTCCCAAAGTCATGTTTTTTCATGCAAGCATGAAACACATGACCTTTTGACCCTTGTATCATATTGTTATGTCAAGGGAAAATGCAGAGCACTGTCCTTTGATATAAAAAAACTGCAGTATGCCAAATCACACACTGCAGTTAATGAGAACTTTATGAACTCCCTACGTTGGCATTATCCAAATCAGGTTACGGGTCAAAGCGATACAGCTTACTCTCAGCCTGCTTACACAAGCTCCCCTTTTTTTATTTGTGTTTATTCTAGCACTCATCGCCCGACAAGTCAATACACAGCCCAGGTGTCTCAGCATCCATTTATACACTATACTGCTCTGTGTTCCTTTACATAGCAGCGCTTATAACTGCATTTTTACTTTTCCGTTTCCTGCATTTCAAGAAGTTCACCAATCTCTACTCCAAGAACCTCTGCAAAAATATACAGCTCATAATCTGCCACAAAGCGCATCCCGCTTTCAATTCTGCTGATGCTGTCCCGTTCCATCATAATTCCCTTCACCTGCAGTCTTGCTGCAAGTTCGCTCTGGGACAATCTGTTTTTTCTGCGAAATTTCCGGATCTGGTCCCCACTCACATTCTTCTTTCCCTGGTAATCGTAAATCTTCATATTTCCTCCGGATTCAACACATTGTGCTAATGTTCAACAATTTTCTTGACATTAGCACAATTTTCCAGAGAAAATGTGTTAATACTCTGCATTGGTCCAAAAAAGTCCGGATAGCTGCAGTTTCTTAAAAAAATTATGATTTCGTCTAAGATTTTTTAATTCCAAGGCGGATGCATTCTTCCAGTGACAGCATGATACACCATTTCTATCGGAAGATTCCATACAAAAGCCGCCAGAAGCCCTATCGGAACACCAAAGATCCAGGTCCCGATCAGATCGATTACCATAACATATTTTATCCTGCATCCACGATGCTCTGCCGGCAAGAGGTTAAACGCATAACCCATTACAAAAAAGACGTATTATTTGTGAATATCGCCTACACTTTCTTTCTCTACCAGAGAAACACTGATTCTGACTGTCCCGCCACCATTCTTCCATTCCCGTAATTCTGACAGAAGTCTCATCGCTTCTGCCGCTCTTTCCCTGCTTCAATTACTATTTTTTATACTTTATATCATGCCGTCCTTTATTACATCATGGTCTCGCAGCAATTTCTCTATCACTGTTCCTTTTATCATACGAAGGAGAGGTTTTTTCAGTGCATTTAACGGGCCCGGAAGCGGAATCTCCAGCGGAGATTTTCCATCCATCAGCTTCACTGTACTGTCAAGAAGCTCGCGGATATCATAGACACTGCCCCAGACCTCAGGAACACCTCTGTCCACGCCAAGCAGTCCATATACCGCTTCCATAGCCGTCCTGACGGAATATTCCGTTGTGAAGACAGTATCTCTCGGAGTATCTGCAAACTGTCCCAGAAATGCGAAATTTACGCAGCCATCCGGAATCACATCCGGTCTGTCCCCCTTCGTTCTCGGCATAAAAAATGCGGTAATATACGGCATCATTGTCGGAACACAGACAGCACTCTTTTCAGCCAGTTCCGGAATCTGTTCCACAGGAACACCCATATGATACAGCCATTCCTCCGTAATCTCTTTTCCTGTACATTCTCTCATCGGTTTTTTCACGTAATCGCCCGGAACATCGGTAAACAATCCATATACCCAGACACATACTTTATCCGGATCCTGCTCCTTGAACTGCCCCTGTCTGTTAATTGTCCAGCTTAACAGCCAGCTGGAATCTCTGCAGCTGACAATACCGCCTGTGACCACTTTCCCCGTTCTCGGATCACGCTTGCAGATGTTGGTGATATAAGGAATAATCTTATCATCCAGTGTAGTAACAGTCGCAGATTCCCAGTTTGTTTTGGCAATATCCGAACAGAATTTTTCCGGATGACCGAAGGATGTATCCTGTCTGGCGATATTTTTCCAGAGGCTCCAGCATCCGCTTGTGCGAACCTCCGCATCACCGTTTGGTGCATGGTTCTGATCACCATAAACAGTACCTTCAGTGCAGCTTCCGTTTGTCACAAAAACAAGGTCGTTTTCTGTAAGGATAATTCCTTTTTCCACTCCTTTGACCTTGCATTCGATAGCTGTTGCAATCTTTTTGTTGTTCTTAAACTCAAAAATCACGTTGGTCACTTCTGTGTTAAACTGGAAATCTACACCCGCTGCTTCCAGGTACTTCTGCATAGGAAGGATCAGGGATTCGTACTGATTATATCTGGTGAATTTCAGTGCGCTGAAATCCGGAAGTCCTGCGATATGATGAATAAATCTCTGGAAATAGAGCTTCATTTCCAGTGCACTGTGCCAGTTTTCAAAAGCAAACATGGTTCTCCAGTACAGCCAGAAAGTAGAGTTAAACACCTCATCATCAAATACATCTTCAATGGTTTTGTCATACAGATCCTCATCTTTTGTCATAAAAAGCTTCATGATCTCCATACAGCCTTTCTGACTTAAGTTGAATCTGCCATCGGTATGTGCGTCTTTTCCTCTGTTTTCTGTTGCCCTGCACAGAGAATAGTTCGGATCATGTTTATTCAGCCAGTAGAATTCATCCAGCACGGAGGCTCCCGGTTTTTCCAGGGATGGAATACTCCGGAAAAGATCCCAAAGGCATTCAAAATGGTTTTCCATCTCACGTCCGCCGCGCATCACATAACCTCTTGAGGGATCAAAAATACCGTCACAGGCGCCGCCTGCAATATCCATTGCCTCCAGAATATGAATATGGGGACCGGGCATCTGTCCATCACGTACCAGGAAACAGGCAGCCGCCAGAGAAGCCAGACCGCTTCCTACAATGTAAGCATTTTTCTCATCCACGCCTTCGGGCTTTTCAGGTCGTGCAAAAGCTTCATAATTGCCATTACTATAGTAAATTCCCTTGCTGTTTTTTTCATTTTTTCCCCGTTCCGTATTACGGTATTCATTGCTGGATACAGGTGTTTTTTTCCCGTTATTGCCATTTTCTTCAGACTGCTTTTTCATCAATGCCGCTGCACCGGCACCCACTGCCAGAACTGATGCAATACCTAATGCTTTTCCTTTTTTTGCCATATTGACAACCGCCTTTCTTTGAATTCAGTAGTTCATTTTTGGGTTTCATAATTTCTTTTATCTTCTGCATGACAATGGTAACTGTCAATCAGATTGTCATCAGCTATATGATTATAGTATCTCCACAGATTTCTGTTTTCAATTTACAAAAACGGGAGGATGATAAAAAACTTATCATCCTCCCGTTTTTGATAAAAAATAAAAGGCTGCTCTATTTTGATAAAATAGTTCTATAATACAGATTTCCCCGAGAAATTCTCAATCGACTGTGTAATATTTCCTTTAAGAGCAATGCTCATCTTTTCCATGATCTGGTGATAATCTGCTTTCATTCCCTGCCTGATCCAATCCAGCATCACTCCAACAAAGCCATATTTATAAAATTCTGCAATAAAAGCTTTATCTTCCTGAGTGATATTCTTTCCCTCTGACTTTTCTTCCACAACACCCATGATCAGATGGTAAGTCAGCTGAAACAGGTAGTTTTCAATCTGCTCACGGCTGACGGAATGGTAGACATTCATGATAAAAGGCTTGTTTTCCAGCACAGCTTCAAAAATCTGTGACAATCCTTCCTGCCAGCTGTCATATGTTTTTTTGCCCTGCAGAGCACGGGCAGCATCTTCCAGACACACCCATTCGATCAGATCATAAATATCTTTAAAATGATAGTAAAAAGCCATGCGGCTGATTCCGCAGTCCTCCGTCAGATCATTGATTGTGATCTTATCCAGAGGCTTTTGGAGCAAAAGCTTTTTCAGGGAAGCCTCCAGTGCATATTTTGTCATATTCGCCATGTTTGTTCCTCTATTTATTTTTCAGCTCAGTTTTTCCTGAATCACCTGACACTACCTATTTTCTTTTTTTCCTACCGGAGCTGCGTAGAGTGCAAATTCATCATCCATTTCACCGGAAGGACCACCAGGGAAACCAAGCAGATCATCCAGAAGATCCTGGTTATACGCGCCGACCGCACAGGTTCCGCATCCAATGGCTTCACAGGCGAGATACAGATTCTCACAGGCATGACCTGCATCCATCAGCATATACCTGTGCGCTTTCATTCCATATCTCCACTCTGTCCGATAGGGGATCACACTCCAGACAAAAGTTACCGGTGCGGTTCCGGCGAATTTCTGTCCTGCCAGTGCCTCAGTCAGTTCCTCTATATAATCCGGTTTGTCTTCCCATAATTCCAGACTGTGCCCGGATGGAAGATAGTGATAAATCCCGGCTGGAATGCCTTCCACCCGGTGGATAAACAGATAGGTTTCCATGGCATGTCTGGAGCCTGCAGACGGAACATTCCGGAAGGTTACCTGCTTCATTTTTCCGGCAAAACGGCGGATTCCCTGTGTCGCCCACAGCAGAAAAGACAGTTCCTTCAATGACAGTTCTTCGTCCTTATAAGCACGGCAGCTTTCCCGTTCCTGAAGCAGTTCAAACAGGTTTTTGTCCTGTACAATGTCCTCAAAATCCAGTGGAAGATCAATGACTCTGCTTCCCTTTCCCGCTTTCACAGGTTCCGGAAAAGGCAGTTTCTGTTCCTGATCTGTCAGTTCCTGACCTGCGTCCGCCGGCGAATAACCTTTCATCATTTCTCTGTGTTTCATGATTTCATATTTTGTTTTATCGTTCATAAAAATCTCCTGTAGATAGTTTCCAAGCGCTGTTTTAGTCTATTCAGATCTTACATCAAATCTTACATCAGATAAGAGTTTATCCCAGCTGTTATAAGTATATCTTACAACGGTATTTCCATACCTGTCAATGCATGCAATAGTATTATGGGTATTATGCACAAAAAACGTTACTGTTCACAGGTTATCTTGCATTAAGAAAACCGATGGTATAGACTGAGATTAGTCAAAAGCCATCGGTTTATCTTTTATCCAAAGATTCTGGATACTCTGTCAAATATATTTGCCGTTTGATCTTGGCGCATCAA
>JALEHU010000100.1 GCA_022770365.1 Blautia sp.
TTAGCCTGCCAGGGCTATGGCCGGGTAGCCAAGTCCGGAAGGGATAAACGCTGAAGGCATCTAAGCGTGAAGCCCCCCTCAAGATGAGATATCCCATTCGAAAGAAGTAAGACCCCTTGAAGACGACGAGGTAGATAGGGCAGGGGTGGAAGTACGGTAACGTATGGAGCTGACTGCTACTAATCGGTCGAGGGCTTGTCCAAAAAGCGAGAAAGCGGTCAGAGCAGGGCAGGAGCATCTGGTAACAAGCTTGCTTGTGGGCAGATGGTCATGGACTGGCCTGGACATTTGCGAAGCAAAAGGCACTGAGCGACGAAGTCGCGAGGTGGCCGCTGACGAGCGAAAGCAAGGTTCAAAGAATTCTCAAGGAAATGTCAGGCATGTATGTAGTTTTGAAGGTGCAAATGTTTAGTTTATTAATGTGGCTGGAAATAGTCACGTTTTCATGTTTTTTATATAGGGGATTGGTCAAATGGTATGATAGGGGTCTCCAAAACCTTTGGTGGGAGTTCGATTCTCTCATCCCCTGCTTAAGTCCTGGGAATATATGTTTCCGGGATTTTTTTTGTATGAAAGCAAAAATGCAGGGTACGAAACTGGTAATATTAACTGAGATTGGAATTATATCTTGTTTGATTTTGAAATAGAATATGTTATAATTAGTTTGATTTCAAAAAAGAATTTTCTGAACGGGCATCTGACATCTATGAATCATTACATGTCAGCATCTTCTGGTTTAAGGGGTCAGTCCGGGACTTTATAGCAAATACCAGAATAATAAATAATAGGAGTACAGAGATGAAACGAATTAAAAAAAGGCTTAGAAAACTAAAATCGATTTTTATTATGACATGGTATATTCTATTTTTTACTAAACTTTCTGTGAATGAATCGTGGATTCTCATTGATTCGAAAAATGGAAAGGATCTGGGAAGTAATCTGCTGCGCATTACTGAAGAACTGGTACATAATCCCGCGTACAAAAAATATCATATCTACCTGTCCTGTAATAAAAATAAAAAATCAGAAATTAAGGAAATGATGAAGCAATATCAGCTTAGCGGAGTGAAGATAATTCGAGAAGGTGGTTTGAGATATGCGCATATTATTGCAATGGCGAAATATTTATTTACAGATACTTCATTTCCATTGTGGTATACAAAAAAAGAAGGGCAGATTATCACAAACACCTGGCACGGCACTCCGCTAAAAATGATGGGACGCGATGTAGGAAACAGAGCGTACGATATGGGAAATGTCCAGAAAAATCATTTGATTGCAGACTATCTCCTTTATCCAAGTGATTACATGAAAGATATCATGGTGTCTGCGTATTTTCTGGATAATCTGTATCAGGGAAAAATATTATGTTCCGGTTATCCCAGAAATTCCGTATTTTTAGACAAAAAAAGAGGACAGGTACTGAGAGAAAGCCTTGGTCTTCAGAATAACCGGCTTTATAGCTATATGCCCACCTGGAGAGGAGTATTAAAACAGATAGATTCTGCGAAAAATACAGATCAGGTCGAATATTTCTTTGTTCAGTTGGATAAGATGCTGTCAGATGATGAAATCTTTTTTGTACGACTTCATCCATTTATCAATAACACCATTGATTATTCATCTTATAAACATATTAAGCCATTTCCAAAAGGTTATGAACCATATGATATCCTGAATATTTGCGATTGTATGGTTACAGATTATTCAAGTGTTATGTTTGATTACGCAAACTCCGGCAATAAAATTATTTTGTTTGTCTATGATCGGGAAGTATATATGGATGAGCGTGGAGTTTATGTTTCCATGGATACCTTCCCATTTCCACAGGTGCGCCGGGTTGAGGAACTTCTGCATGAACTGAGAACGCCAAAAGTATATGATGACAGTGAATTTCGTGCCAGATATTGCACGTATGATGAAAAAAATACGGCAGAAAAGCTTTGCCGCCATATTATCTTGGGAGAAAAAGTATATGAAGAGTATCGCGTAAATAATAATGGAAAAGACAATGTGCTGATATATAGTGGAAATCTTGCCAAAAATGGTCTTACAACAGCACTTATGAATCTTCTTTCTAATTTGGATGTAGAGAAGAGAAACTATTATATTACATTTCGTTCGCCGTCATTAGCGAAAACGCCGGAAAGAGTATCCATGATTCCGGAGCACATCGGCTTTCTTCCGATTCCTTCGACACAGCAGAAATCACTGGGGGAAGCAATTTCCGCTATTCTGTACTATTCAAAAAACCATACAAGTTCATGGATTATGAAAAAACTGGACAGGTATTATAGAAGATATTATCTGAGTAACTTTGGACATTGTTCTTTTCAGTATGTGATTCATTATTCCGGATATGAGAAGGATGTGATCAATATGTTTGGTCAGGCGGATTGTAAAAGAATCATTTTTGTTCACAATGATATGATAGGAGAGATTAAATCTAAAGGAAATCAGCATAAGCTGACCTTGCAGAGAGCATATCATGATTATGATAAGGTCGTACCGGTTACACAGGACATTGTTGAATCTACACGGAAACTGGGACAGAACGAAAAAAACATCTGTGTTGTCAATAACTGCCATGATTATGAACTTGTAAAGGCGAAAGCCGATAGAGAAATCCGGTTTGAAGGAGAAACAATCAGCAATGTTCATAGTGATCAATTGAAAACGATACTGGAAAGCCGCTCAAGGAAGATTATTTCGATCGGACGCTTTTCTGCTGAAAAAGGTCATGAAATGTTATTACATGCATTTGACCGATATCATAACGAGAACCCGGATAGCTATCTGATCATTATCGGTGGATATGGACAGCTTTTTGAAAGAACCGTGGAACAGGCTGGAGCCCTTGCTTCACATAAAAATATTGTCATTATTAAATCCATGGAAAATCCAATGCCTGTTTTGAAAAAATGTGATTTATTTGTTCTGTCTTCTCTTTATGAAGGGCTTGGATTAGTTCTTCTGGAAGCTGATACATTGGGAATTCCTGTAATCTCTACAGATATTGTAGGGCCAAGGGGATTTTTGCAGGAGCATGGAGGATACCTGGTAAAACCTGACGAAGAAGGAATTTATCAGGGTATGAAAGCTTTTGACCGAGGAGATGTCAAAGCAATGAATGTTGATTTCGAGAAATACAATCAGCGTGCTGTGCAGCAGTTTGAGAAATTGTTTGAAGGAGAAGCATAATATGAAAATCGGAATAATTACTTTTCATAATGCTCATAATTATGGTGCAGTTCTTCAATGTTGGTCTCTGCAGCAATACTTGAAAAAACAGGGACATGAGGTGGAAGTTATTAATCTTCGCCTGCCGGTAATTGAAAAAATATATCGCCTGACCTATAAAAGTAAAAAAGAAATCTGCAGCCTTGATTTTGTTAATAAAATGGCGAATACAGCAATCTATCAGCTCCGCTGCATGTATGCTTGTTTTAAGAATCCTGGTAAGAGGGAAAAATATAGTAAATTTGAACATTTTATTAATCATCAGGTGCCAGTGACCAGGAGATTTGATTCTTACGAAGAGCTGGTTGCCGCTGATCTTCACTATGATGCATTGATTGCCGGAAGTGACCAGATCTGGAATGCAGTTATGATGAAAAGTATCAGTCCTGCCTATTTCCTCCAGTTTGGAAATGCAGATGCACTGCGTATTTCTTATGCAGCCAGTATAGGAACTGAGAAAATACCTGCGGAATACGAGATGCTTTTTGATCGGTACCTGCGAGATTTTGATGTTATTTCTGTCAGAGAAAAGAAAGCAAGAGAACAGGTGATCAAGCATACGGACAAGCCGGTAGCCGTTGTGTCAGATCCTACATTTCTTTTGAAAAAGGAAGATTTTGAAAGCATTAGCAGGAAGCCAAAAATAAGAGGAAAATATATTTATGTACACAATGTTCATTTGAAACGAGTGGATGAAGCATTAAATAGTGTTGCTGAAGAATTGTCACAACGTCTGGGACTTCCGGTAGTGCATAATTGGAAGAAAAAAATATATTCTAATGAAAAAGGGTATTTTACCGGAGGAATTGAAGAATTCCTGGGTGTAGTATCCGAAGCAGAATATGTTGTTACAAATTCGTTCCACTGTACTGTATTTGCAATTATTTTTCATAAGAGATTTATTACAGTTCCTCATTTCCAGCATCCGGACAGAATGCGGAATCTTCTTGAAGAATTAGGTATTCCGGATCATCTTATTAGCAATGGAAAGAAGATACCAGCTGATTTGTCGGTTCTGGACATTGATTATGCGGCTGTTGATTCCAAAAAAGAAAAGATGGGCGCGGATGCACGGCAGTTTTTAGATGTTGCCTTAAGCAGTTCGAAGCAAAAAGACGATAGAAGTTATTTTGATTATAAAGATAAATTCCGATGCTATGGATGTGGAGCATGCGCTGATAATTGCCCGGAACATGCGATTCAGATGGTGATGGATCACGAAGGCTTCCGATATCCGGTTGTAGATGAGAAGCTTTGCAGCCATTGTGATAAATGTAAAGAAGTCTGCATTTATCATCGTGAGACAGTAAGAAACCAAATCGGTGTGGAACCGCCTCTTGTTTATGCAGCATACAACAAAGACTCTGCTATTGTGGATGCCAGCACGAGCGGCGGAGTCTTTACTTCGATGTATCGAAGCATACTCCAAAAAGACGGCAGTGTGGCAGGTGTCTGCTATGACGCGAATATGAATGTCATGTATGATATTGGTGATACTGAAGAAACATGCGAACGTTTTCGTGGTGCAAAGTACGTGTATGCTGATGGCCGGAATATCTATACCAGAGTAAAAGAATTGCTGGAACAGAAAAAAGACGTGCTGTTTACCGGTACTCCCTGCCAGATTGCAGGGCTGAAAAGTTTTCTGGGAAGAGATTATCCGAGTCTTGTTACCGTAGAGAATATCTGCAGCGGGGCTGTCTCACCCAAGATTTTCCGTAAATACTGTGATTTTCTGGAAGACTGTTATAAATCCAAAATTGTAAAGTTTGAATTTAGAAACAAATTTAAAGGCGTCAATACCCCGTTTGTCCTTGCAGAATTTGAATCCGGAAGTATTGATGTGGAAAGTGCAAAGAAGAATAATCTGAGCAGCGCAATTGCTACAAATTGTGTTCAGAGACCTATTTGCTATAACTGCGAATTTGCAGAGCTGAAATATGGTGTGGCGGATATTACCGTTGGTGATTACAAAGGAATCGAGACACAGTATAAGGAGTTTGCGAATGACAGGGGAGTTTCTTTATTGAAAATTAATACGCCGAAAGGACGGGAATTCTTTGAAGAGTGGAAAGAGGAACTGGAACTTCAGCAAAGCACTTATGAGCAGGCATATGCGGGGAATTATACAGGAAGAATGTCAATGACCGGAGCCAGAACCCGATTGATGATGAATATTGACGAAAAGCCCATAGATGATTTGCTGCTGACGTTTAACCGGTTTAAAAGAGGCGGTATCAAGGGAATATAAGAAAGGATAGAAAAATGAAACGAGTGATCACTTACGGAACTTTTGATTTATTACATTATGGACATATCAATCTCCTGCGGCGTGCCAAGCAGCAGGGAGATTATTTGATCGTTGCGCTTTCTACAGATGAATTTAACTGGCGTGAAAAACAGAAAAAATGCTATTTTTCCTATGAAGAGCGTAAGCAGCTTCTGGAAGCAATCCGATATGTGGATCTGGTCATCCCGGAAGAAACCTGGGAACAGAAAAAAACAGATGTGCATGAGTATCATGTAGACATTTTTGTAATCGGTGATGACTGGAAGGGCAAATTTGATTTCCTGGAAAAAGAAGGATGCGAAGTTGTGTATCTGCCGCGTACACCTGAAATTTCCACGACACAGATTAAAAAAGATTTAAACAAAAAAGATTGAAAAAGAGTTCATGCAGAAGCTCTTAGATGTCTCATGAAAGGTGAACGCCTATGGAATTGGTGAAAGAGAAAGGACAGTGCTGCGGGTGCAGAACCTGTGAATATGTATGCCCGAAGTCGGCAATTACAATGGAGACAGATTCCCATGGTTTCTGGTATCCCAGGATTGAACCGGAAAAGTGTATTGACTGCGGTCTTTGTCTAAAAAAATGCGCTTTTCAAAGCGGCTACAAAAAGAGAATCGAATTTGATCCTGCTTATGGTTTTGCTGCGCGGCATAAAGATATGGATATTCTGATGAAGAGCCGTTCAGGCGGTGCGTTTACCGCAATTACGGATTACATACTTTCTGATGACGGAGTCGTGTATGGAGCCGGTTATGACGAAAAAGAAGGATTTTTTAAAGTTGTTCATAAACGAGCGGAGACAAAAGAACAGAGAAATGAATTCCGGGGATCCAAGTATGTGCAAAGTGATTTGAGTGATGTATTTTTGCAGGTGAAGAAAGACCTTGTAGATGGGAGAAAGGTCTTATTCTCAGGTACCGGATGTCAGGTAGGTGCTTTGCATACTTTTTTAGGAAAAGAGTACGAGAATCTGTTAACACTGGATATTGTCTGTCATGGGGTTCCGTCTCCAATAATTTGGAAGGATTTTCTGAAGATGCGTGAGAAGGAGAAAGACGGGAAAATTACAAGTGTGGATTTTCGCGATAAAGCCCGTTTTGGATGGGAGGGCCACAGGGAATCAATCTGGATTGATAAGAAAAGATATTCTTCCAAGCTTTATACAAAGCTTTTTCATCTTGCGGTGGATTATCGGCTATCCTGTTTTCAGTGTGTTTATACAAATAGAAATCGGGTGGGAGATATCACAATCGCTGATTTTTGGGGACATGAAAAAGCAGTACCTGGATTTAACGACGATAATAAAGGCGTATCATTGGTAATGGCTAATACACAGAAGGGATATGATATGTGGAAAATCGCATCGAAGGATATGGATGTTATCGACTGCACAGGTTATCCTTATCGGCATATGAACATGAAACGCCCAACGAAAAAACCGGAAAATTATGATGAATTTTGGCAGGATTATGAGACAAATGGCTTTGAGTATATTATGAAAAAATACTGTAATTATGAGGTTCATGCTCCGGAAAAGAAAAAGGCTTCCGTTTCAGAAAATAAGGAGAAGACGTTTACAAAAAAGGTGAAGTCCATTATACGTAAGCTGAAGTCCTTTTTACGTAAGGTAAAGAAAAAACTATTTTAGCAGAGACGAGATGTTTACTCATAGAATTTAGAGCCGCAGCAGACGGGAATGATTTTTTCAGTTTGCTGTGACTCTTTTTATTGTTAAAAGGAAATAGAATAAAGAAATAGTTTTGGCGGAAACTGCAAAGAGAGCTTTTCAATGCAAGTGGATATCAGGAGTCTGTTATCAGGTTTTGCAGTGTATCGAAGTGATATCCCATTTCTTCCCACTTACGTAAAAGTTCATCAAGTATTTCTGCATTTGTCTGTGATGTACTGTGAAGCAGAACGATAGCTCCGGGATGTATGCGGCTCAAAAGCTTTTGAAAAGCTTCCTCATGAGTGGGCTGCTGATCCTTGTACCAGTCTACATAGGCAAGACTCCAGAAAAAAGTGTGATAGCCCATTTCCTGCGCCATTTTTAGATTTGAAATACTGTAGATTCCCTGCGGAGGACGGTAGAATTTTATCATTTGTTCTCCTGTTATTGCCTGATAAGCTTCTTCAACCTGCTGCAATTCCTTAGAAAAAGCTTCTTTCGAAGAGATTTTAGACATGTTAGGATGAGTAAAGGTGTGATTGCCGACAGTGTGTCCTTCTTCTACCATACGTTTGATGAGTTCCGGCTGATCGTTAATGAAATTACCAACTACAAAGAAGGTAGCAGAAACCTTATGCTTTTTTAAAGCATCTAAAATGGCAGGGGTATAACCGTTTTCATAGCCACAGTCAAAGGTAAGATAAATAACTTTTTTAGCTGTGTCTGCAGCATAATAGGAATCATATTGCTTTAGATCATCTATAGTGGCATTGCCCATAGGACGTTTTCCCTCTTCCTGGAAACTCAACCCCCAACTGGATGATTCCGCAGACGTTTCCAGAACTTCAGCTTCAGTATTCAGGATAGAGGAAATTTTTCCGGCACCCGAACCGATAAGTAGTGAGCAGAAGAGAATTGAAGAAATTTTAAGATAAGATATGTAATTTTTATGAAGCTTCATAAAGACTCCTGATAAGTTTTCACTATATTTTATGATATAAATTCAGATAATATGAGTTAAGCGGTATATGGAATTCTATAATAGTATTTCATTTGTCGCTTAACTCATATTATGCATAAAAGGACAAAATATAAGAGCCAACAGATTCGATTTTCTGATGGCTCTTGTTACTGTTCATTGTCCAATGGTCTTTACCTTCCTTTCATTTAATTATTATTGATTACTTAAGATTTCATTGGTCCGTACCTTCCTTATTCAATTTTTATTCCGATTGAAAATTAAGTTTCCATTGGAGTGTACCTTCCTTATTTAGTTTTTTCCGGATGAAAAATTAAGTTCTCATTGGACCGTACCTCTTTATTATTATTTGCTGAACTTTAAACTTATCTAACTAATAAAACAATTTAGGAAAAGGGATTACTTACGTTCTTGGTGGTCCGTACCTCCTGTTAAATATTCATGAATTAATTTTTATGCTTCTGGTGGTTTGTACCTTCCTTTCTTAGATTATGAAAGATTACTTATGTTTTCGGTGGCTCCACGCTCCTTTTCAATAGATTTTTATTTCCTTTTGTTTTATGAGTAAACTATAACAGATAATATGAAGATTGTCAAGGAGAAATTTGATAAAATAAAAAATAATACTGTATAAACTATAAACTCAATTGTTAATACATAAATAGTCTGAAAAATATAAAGAGATTATAAAATTAAAAAAATAGATAAAACACAGATCCAGGAAAAAAATAATTAATAATTGCAAGAATGTTAAATTGTGATAGTTTTTCTGAACAGAGACAAGATTCGGTTTCCTCATGGCATAATTGAATAGAAATGCTATCTTTGGGAAAAGATACAATCAGAGATCAAAAAGTATTTTTGACTCTTAGATTAGTATTGTTTTGACAAAATATAAGGAGGTTAGAATATGCTGCGTTATCTGCCTATTCGAAAAGTGCACGCAAGACAAGTACTGGATTCCAGGGGCAATCCGACAGTGGAAGTTGAAGTGACTGTCGGTGAAGGAATTGTGGGAATTAATGGATATACAGCAAGAGCAATGGTACCCTCCGGTGCATCTACGGGAAAATTTGAGGCTGTAGAGCTAAGGGATGGGGATAAAGGAAATTACGTGGGATTAAGCGTTGAAAAAGCGGTTAATAATGTAAATACGAAACTTGCGGAAACTGTTTTGGGTGAAAACGCATTGAATCAGATGTATATAGATGCTTTGCTCATCGAAGCAGATGGTACGGAAAACAAAAGCAGTGTTGGAGCCAATGCCACATTAGGTGTTTCAATGGCTGTGGCACGAGCAGCAGCTATGGCTCTTAGAATACCTCTTTATCAATATCTGGGAGGCTGCCATACATGCAGGATGCCGGTTCCCATGATGAATATTCTGAACGGAGGAAAACATGCGGATAATACCGTAGACCTTCAGGAATTTATGATTATGCCTTTGGGAGCTGCCTGTTTTTCTGAAGGAATCCGTATGTGTGCGGAGATTTATCAGTTTTTAAAAATTATTTTGAAAGAAAAAAAGCTGTCTTCCAGTGTTGGAGATGAAGGCGGTTTTGCTCCGGATCTGTCTGAATCCCGGGATGTTCTCATGCTCATTATGGAAGCTTCAAGGAGAGCGGGGTATGAGCCGGGCAAGGACATTGGAATTGCAATCGATGCTGCGGCAAGTGAACTGTATGATGAAGACAAGGGAGTGTATTATTTTCCGGGAGAAAGCGAAATGAAAGGAGAGGAAATCCTGCGGGATTCCCGTGAGATGGTAGAATACTATGAGAAATTATTGAATGAGTTTCCTATTGTTTCTATTGAAGATGGGCTTCAGGAAGATGATTGGGAGGGATGGAGACTTCTCACAGATCGTCTTGGTGACAAAGTACAGCTGGTAGGCGATGATCTTTTTGTGACCAATATAAAACGACTTAGATGCGGAATTACTCTGGGGGTTGGTAATGCAATTCTCATAAAGGTCAATCAGATCGGAACGCTGAGTGAAGCGCTGGATGCAGTGGAAATGGCTCACAGAGGCGGATATCGTACTGTGATTTCACATCGTTCCGGTGAGACAGAGGATTCGTTTATTGCGGATCTGGCTGTTGCTGTAGGCGCAGGACAAATAAAGACAGGTGCACCATGCCGATCTGACAGAAATGCAAAGTATAATCAGCTTCTGAGAATTCATGAAGCACTGGGAGAGTTATCTGTGTATCAGAATCCTTTCAGTAAAGATGAGTAAATAAAAAAGATAAATAATAATTCTGTAAATGTGAAAAGTGGCTCCGGAAATGCTGAAAAACAGTTGAAATCCCGCGCTCGGTATGTTACAATAATCTCCAGTTGATTAGGAGGTGTAACATCAGTGGGAATTTTGAGAATTATTTTAACAGTTATTTTTGCTATAGATTGTGTGGCTCTTACAGCAGTTGTTCTGATGCAGGAGGGCAAACATCAGGGACTTGGTGCCATTTCCGGTGCGGCCGACTCCTACTGGGGCAAGAATAAAGGACGTTCCATGGAAGGCGGTCTGGTGAAGGCTACCACGATCATGGCAGTTCTGTTTTTCGTGCTGGCAGTTATCCTGAATCTGAACTTTTAGTATGTCGTAATCGATGTACTGATACATCGAAATCGCTGTGCTGAAATCAGATTATGAAAACTGCGGCGAAATAATGATTTCTAATGGTAAGGGAAACACTCTTGTATGATCACAAGAGTGTTTTTTACTGTAAAGTCCCAGGCAGCAGTCATTTCCGTTTTCTTTAAGAGTCCCGAATTGAAAATTTGTTCGTAACTGTGAAGGCACTGAACAGTTACATTTGTTCAAAGAATAAGATAAAATAAGGAGACAAGGTGAAACAAGATAAGATATTTGAAAAAAGAAAAAAATTTATTCTGGAGCTTTTGGGAGATCCGTTGTATAAACCGATGCGGCTTCGGGAGATTGCTTCCCTTTTGCGGCTGGAAAAGCAGGAAAAGAAAGACCTGTATGCCATTCTGGAATGCCTTATAGAAGAAAGAAAAGTAAAGATAGATACCAGGGGACGATACAGCATAATGTCGGGTAAAACTGCCGGACATACCAAAGATACACAAAGCATAAAAGAAGGTATTTTTATCGGTCATCCAAAAGGATTTGGGTTCGTTGAAGTCGAAGGCGAAGAGGAAGATATTTTTATTCCGGAAGAGGATACCGGTACGGCAGTCCATCATGACCGTGTGCTGGTTCGGATCCATGGGGAGGCAAAAGAAGGAAAACGCCGTGAAGGTGTGATCACAAAAATTCTTGAGAGAGGCATGACTGAGGTGGTGGGTACGTACCAGTTCAACCGGGATTATGGATTTGTGATCTCGGACAACCCCAAGTTTTCCAAAGATGTGTTTATCCCGAGAAAGGAATCCAAAGGGGTCAGGGATGGCGATAAGGTGGTTGTGACCATTACCGATTACGGTTCCAAAAATAAAAGTCCGGAAGGAAAAGTAAAAGAGAATCTGGGAAGCTGCCGTGCGCCTGGAACAGATATTCTTGCAATTGTAAAGAGTTTTAATATTCCCACAGAGTTTCCGGAACGTGTGCTGAATCAGGCTATGCGTGTACCGGATCATGTATTGGAGGCGGATTTTGACGGGAGAATGGATCTGAGGAATCTGCAGATCGTTACCATTGACGGAGAAGATGCAAAAGATCTGGACGACGCCATTTCTCTGACAAAAGAAAATGGAATTTATCATCTCGGTGTTCATATCGCGGATGTGAGCAACTACGTTCAGGGAGGAAGTGCACTTGACAGAGAAGCACTGAAACGCGGAACAAGCGTGTACCTGGCTGACAGAGTAATCCCCATGCTTCCGGAACGGCTGTCTAACGGAATCTGCTCTCTGAACCAGGGGCAGGATCGTCTGACTTTGAGCTGCCTTATGGACATTGATGAACAGGGAAATGTGATTTCCCATAAAATTGCGGAAACAGTGATCTGTGTCGATGAGCGTATGAGCTATACAGACGTGAAAAATATCCTGGAAGATACAGATCCTGCTGCAAAAGAGCGGTATGCGAAGCTGGTTCCCATGTTTTTTCTGATGAAAGAACTGTCAGCGCTTTTGCGAAGCAGCAGGCATAACAGAGGTTCTATAGATTTTGATTTCCCTGAGAGTAAGATTATTCTCAATGGGGCTGGCAGAGCCGTGGATGTAAAACCATACGAATCCAATGTTGCTACAAGAATCATTGAGGATTTTATGCTGCTTGCCAATGAGACAGTTGCAAAAGAGTACTGCAGGGGAGAGTATCCTTTTGTTTACCGGACACATGAGAATCCGGATCCGGATAAAGTGGAAAGTCTTCTGACCCTCATCAGGAATCAGGGAATCCAGGTACAGAAAGCACACGAAGAAATTACTCCCAAAGAGATTCAGACAATCCTGGAAAGTATTGAAGGACTGCCTAATGAGCCGCTGATCAGCCGTCTGGCTCTGCGTACCATGAAGCAGGCCAGATATACCACGGAGTGCAGCGGACATTTTGGACTTGCAGCAAAGTATTACTGCCATTTTACTTCTCCGATCCGTCGGTATCCGGACCTGCAGATTCACAGGATCATCCGGGATAATCTCAGAGGACGCCTTGAGCGGGAAGGAAAGACAGAGCATTACCGGGAAATTCTGGATGAGGTCGCCCGCCAGTCAAGTGTCTGTGAGCGCAGAGCGGATGATGCAGAACGGGAATCCGATAAGCTGAAAAAGGCGGAGTATATGTCCTATCATCTGGGAGAGGAATTCGAAGGGATTATTTCCGGTGTCACAGGCTGGGGATTTTATGTGGAACTGCCAAACACGGTGGAAGGCCTTGTTCATGTGAATTCTATGAGAGACGACTACTACACATTTGATCAGGATACCTATGAACTGCGCGGGGATCTTACAAAAAAGGTTTACCGGCTTGGACAGAAAATCAGGGTGCGCGTGGAGGATGCGGATCCTGTGATGAAAACCATTGATTTTGTCATTGCAGATGATTATGCATAAAGGGAAGCGAGGGAGGTTTCTATGGCAAAAAAGACAGGCATTAAATTAGTTGCCAATAACAAAAAAGCATTTCATGATTATTTTATTGAAGACACATATGAAGCCGGTATTGCCCTGGCAGGAACAGAGGTAAAATCTCTGCGTATGGGCAAATGCAGTGTGAAAGAATCTTTTGTGCGGATCGAGAACGGGGAAGTGTATATTTACGGGATGCATATCAGTCCTTATGAGAAGGGCAATATTTTCAACAAAGATCCTCTTCGTGTGCGCAAGCTTCTTCTGCACACTTATGAGATACGAAAGATTGAAGCCAAGCTGAAAGAGAAAGGACTGACAGTTGTTCCGCTGAAAGTATACTTTAAAGACAGTCTTGTAAAAGTTGAAATCGGGCTGGCGCGAGGCAAAAAACTGTATGACAAGCGGGAAGATATTGCCAAAAAGGACCAGAGAAGAGAAGCAGAACGAGACTTTAAGGTGAAGAATCTGTATTGACCGGATGTTTGATTCTGGTTATAATAGCTTTAAAAATAGCTTTAAATAACACCGGCATCATATCTTTCGTCAATAGGCAGCAATGACGGGGCATAGTGCCGGCGTCAGAGAGATGAATACAAAAAGAAAAAGGAGCAGAATCATGGATAAAAAAGAATTTGCGTTAAAGCAGCATGAAGCCTGGGGAGGCAAGATTGAGGTTATCAGCCGTGCAGAGATCAATACTCCGGAAGAACTTGCTGTAGCATATACACCAGGTGTTGCGGAGCCATGTCTGAAGATTAAAGATGATGTTGATCTTTCCTACAAATATACACGACGCAGCAATATGGTTGCTGTAATTACAGACGGAACAGCTGTACTCGGTCTGGGTGATATCGGTCCTGAAGCAGGTATGCCGGTTATGGAAGGCAAATGTGCCCTGTTTAAATGTTTTGCAGATGTAGATGCATTTCCGCTGTGTGTGCGCAGCAAAGATGTCGATGAAATCGTAAAGACCGTAAGTCTGATCGCAGGCAGTTTTGGAGGTGTGAATCTGGAAGATATTTCTGCCCCACGTTGTTTTGAGATCGAGCGTAAGCTGAAAGAATGCTGTGATATTCCGATTTTCCATGATGACCAGCATGGCACAGCGGTTGTAGTATGTGCAGCATTGATCAACGCGCTGAAGCTTGTAGGCAAAAAGCTTGATGAAGTGACGGTTGTCACATCCGGAGCCGGTGCGGCAGGTATTGCAATTATTAAACTTCTGGTAAGTCTGGGCCTTAAAAATGTCATCATGTGTGACCGTACCGGTGCTATTTATGAGGGCAGAGACGGACTGAATTCCGAGAAAGTGGAAATGGCTAAAATTACCAATCGGGAAAAACGTCAGGGATCTATTGCAGAAATGCTGAAAGGTGCAGATGTATTTGTCGGGGTTTCTGCTCCGGGAGCTTTAACCCAGGATATGGTTCGCTCCATGGCTAAGGATCCGATCCTCTTTACCATGGCTAATCCCGTACCGGAGATCATGCCGGACGAAGCCAAAGCAGCAGGTGCTGCAGTGGTAGGAACCGGACGCAGCGATTTCCCCAACCAGATTAATAACGTACTTGCATTTCCCGGTATTTTCCGCGGGGCACTGGATGTTCGCGCAAAAGACATCAATGATGAAATGAAAGTTGCAGCAGCATATGCCATAGCAGGCCTGATTAAAGACGAGGAACTGACACCGGATTATATTATTCCGAATCCGTTTGATAAGAGAGTTGTAAAAGCTGTTGCAGAAGCAGTTGCACAGAAAGCAAAAGAGACTGGCGTGGCACGTATTTGAGTATGAATAACGAAAAGCGTCCATTAAAAAGTGTGGAAGATTCCCGAACAGAACAGGTACATCTCATCATGAGCCAGCATCTCAATGCGGCAGGCCGTCTTTTTGGAGGAATGCTGATGCAGTGGATTGATGAGGTTGCTTCGGTTGTAGCCATGCGTCATGCGGGCACGGATAAAGTAACAACTGCGGCAGTGGATAATCTTCAGTTCAAAGAGGCTACTTATGAGGGAGAACTACTGGTTCTCATCGGTTATGTGACCTGCGTGGGCAAATCGTCCATGGAGGTGGAAATCGATACTTATGTAGAGCGTTCCGACGGAATGCGATACTCTGTCAACCGCGCATTTTTCGTAATGGTAGCCATGGATGAAAAGGAACATCCCATGGAAGTACCGGGACTTGATATCCGTACAGAAGCGGAAAAAGGACGATACGAAGCAGGAATGCTCCGCAGATCCATGCGCAGCAAACGGAGTAAAAACGGGTTTTGAGAAATACCAAAACAAGACAAATATTCCCATAAGGAAACATTCCTTATAGACAAAAAATCTCCTATAATAATCCTACATAATGGATTGATAGGAGGTTTTTTTATGCAATATGGACATTTTGACCAGAACAACAGAGAATATGTGATCGATCGTATAGACTTGCCCACATCCTGGACCAACTATCTTGGAGTGCGGGATATGTGTGCTGTGCTGAATCATACGGCAGGAGGTTATATTTTTTATAAATCACCGGAATACCACAGAATTACAAGATTCCGGCCAAACGGGGTACCTGAGGATCGTCCGGGGCATTATGTATATATCCGGGATGACGAAGATGGGGATTACTGGAGCATTTCCTGGCAGCCGGTGGGAAAGTCTCTCGATGAGGCTGTTTATCAATGCCGTCACGGACTTTCGTACAGTGTTTATGAAAGTGAATACAGAAGAATCAAAGCAAGTCAGAAAATGTCTGTTGCTATGGAAGATCCTGTGGAAATCTGGGATATCCGGATCAGAAATACGGATGACAGGAAGCGCAGATTAAGCGTGTTTTCGTATCTGGAATTTTCTTTTCATCAGATTCAGATGGATAATCAGAATTTCCAGATGAGCATGTATGCTGCAGGTTCTTCCTATGCGGACGGCATTATTGAACATGATCTGTTTTATGAAGAATTTGGGTATCAGTTCTTTACTTCCAATTTTGAACCAGACAGCTATGATTGTCTGCGGGATAAGTTTATCGGCCGTTACCGTACGGAGACAAATCCGGAATCTGTAGAAAAGGGAGTATGCAGCGGAAGCTCGGAGCTTGGCAATAATCACTGCGGTGCACTTCATAAGCGTCTGTTACTGGAACCGGGAGAAGAGGTGCGCCTGATCTTCCTTCTGGGAGAGGGATGCCGGCAAAACGGAGCGGTAATGCGTAACAAATATGGAAATCCGGAAATGGTGGATGATGTCTACCGCCAGCTTGCGGATTTCTGGGAAAAGAAGCTTTCTGCACAGCAGGTTTTTACTCCCAGTGACGGAATGAATCAGATGCTGAATGTATGGAATCTTTACCAGGCAGAAATCAATATCATGTTTTCGAGGTTTGCATCATTTATCGAAGTGGGAGGGCGGACAGGCCTTGGATACCGGGATACTTCTCAGGACTCTATGACGGTGATTCATTCTAATCCGGAAAAATGCCGTCAGAGGATTGTGGAACTGCTGCGGGGACTGGTTTCCCGGGGCTATGGACTTCATCTTTTCCAGCCGGAATGGTTTGATCCTGATCATGAAGTGAAGCCATTCAAATCTCCTACGGTGATACCGGCTCCAAGTCGTTCGGAGGTGGTACACGGACTTGATGATGCCTGTTCAGATGATGCACTGTGGCTGGTGAGCTCCATTGCAGAATATGTACGGGAAACGGGAGATCTGAGTTTCCTGGATGAGGTGTATACCTATGCGGATGAAGGTGAAGGCACGGTTTATGAACATATGAAAAAAATCCTGGATTTTTCAGCAGAAGAAGTGGGGGCGAACGGGATCTGCAAAGGACTTCGTGCTGACTGGAATGACTGTCTGAATCTGGGAGGCGGAGAGAGCGCTATGGTCTCCTTCCTTCATTACTGGGCTTTAGGTAATTTCCTGGAACTGGCAGAGTATCTGGACAGGCAGGAGGATGTGGAACACTATACTCAAATGGCGGAACAGATAAAAAAGGTCTGTGATGAAGTACTCTGGGATCAGGAATGGTATATTCGGGGAATTACCGGCAAGGGAAAGAAGATTGGTACTATGGAGGACCGGGAAGGGCGGATCCATCTGGAGTCCAACGCATGGGCTGTCCTTTCAGGGGCAGCTCCGGAAGAAAAAGGGAAAAAAGCCATGGACAGTGTTTATGAGCAATTGTTTACGCCTTATGGTATTATGCTGAATGGGCCGGCTTATACAGTGCCTGATGAGGATATTGGATTTGTTACAAGAGTTTATCCCGGTGTGAAAGAGAATGCTTCGATCTTCAGTCATCCCAATCCCTGGGCATGGGCTGCAGAGTGCCGTCTCGGAAGAGGAGACAGAGCTATGGAGTTTTATGAAGCACTGTGTCCGTATTATCAGAATGAAAAAATAGAGATCAGGGAATCAGAACCATATTCGTACTGCCAGTTTATTATGGGACCTGCCCATACGGCATATGGACGGGCACGACATCCGTTTATGACCGGAAGCGGCGGATGGGCGTATTATTCGGCAACACATTATATGCTTGGAATCCGCCCGAAGCTGGATTTGCTGGAAATTAATCCCTGCATCCCTGTAAAATGGGATGGTTTCCGGGTAATCCGAAGATTCAGAGGAGCTGTTTATGATATCCGTGTGGAGAATCCGAAACATGTTTCAAAAGGTGTGGAGAAACTGTATCTGGACGGCCGGGAAGTGAACAGAATTCCTGTAATGGAAGCCGGAACCAGACACGAAGTGACAGCAGTAATGGGATAAAATTTACAGAAAGGGGAAAAAAGATGATACGATTTGGAACCGGCGGCTGGAGAGCCGTGATTGGAGACGAATTTACAAGAGCCAATATTCAGCTGCTCGGGAAAGCACTTGCTATGAAAATGCAGGATGAAGATGTGGCAGATCAGGGGATCTGCATCGGTTATGACAGACGTTTTCTTTCAAAGGAGGCGGTCATGTGGGCATGTGAAGTGCTGGCAGCGGAAGGAATCAAGTGCCGCTTTATAAATCGCTCTTCCCCTACGCCGCTTATCATGTATTATGTTATGGCGAACGATCTTCCTTACGGCATGATGGTTACAGCAAGCCATAATCCGGCAATTTACAATGGATTTAAAGTATTCACACGGGGCGGAAGAGATGCGGATGAGTTCCAGACAAAAGAACTGGAACGATACATTGCCATTGCAGAAGAGCAGAAAGAAAATGGCAATCCCCCGGCTGTGATTCCTTATGAACAGGCAAGATCAATGGGGCTTGTGGTAGAATTTAATCCGCTGAATGAATATATTGATGCCATTATTTCCGGCATTGATATGAAAAGGATACGTGACAGAGGCCTTAGAATTGCTCTGGATCCCATGTATGGAGTAAGCCAGACCTCGCTGAAAACCATTTTGTCCATTGCCAGATGTGAAGTGGAAATCATTCATGATCGTCATGACACATTATTTGGAGGGAAACTTCCGGCACCAAATGCAGCGACACTCCGGGCGCTGCAGAATTATGTGGCGGACCGCGGCTGTGATATTGGAATCGCGACAGATGGAGATGCGGACAGAATCGGCGTGATTGACGATACGGGAGCTTTTCTTCATCCAAATGATATTCTGGTGCTTTTATATTATTATCTGCGAAAATATAAGGGATGGACCGGACCCTGCGTGCGTAATGTGGCTACAACTCATATGCTTGACCGGGTGGCGGAAAGTTTCGGGGAAAAGTGTTATGAAGTTCCGGTAGGCTTTAAATATATTTCTTCCAGAATGCAGGAGACGAATGCACTGATCGGAGGGGAATCTTCGGGCGGCCTTACTGTCAGAGGGCATATCAATGGAAAAGACGGAATCTATGCGGCTGCTCTTCTGGTGGAAATGATTGCAGTTACCGGAAAGAAGCTTTCTGAAATTATAAGGGACATCCGGCAGGAATATGGCACCATTACCATGGAAGAACATGATTACTCTTTTTCACTGGAAAAGAAACAGGAAATCTACAAAATCCTTATAGAAGACAAATTACTTCCCGCATTTGATCTACCGATCGAAAAGGTTTCCTATCTTGACGGATGTAAAGTTTATTTCCGGAATGGCGGATGGGTGATTGCAAGATTTTCCGGAACAGAACCGCTGCTCCGCATTTTTTGCGAAATGGAGGAGTCTGAGAACACTGGAAAAATTGTGAAAATATTTGAAAAATACCTGAAATTATCGTAAAATATTTTATTATGAGAAGAAAAAATAAAAAGCAAACATCGATACAATGGAAAATGACCAGTGCTATGGTTTTGTTCTGGGCGATTCCGTTTATTTTGATCATTGCCGGTGTAGGACATTACCTGATGATACGCCAGGAGAAGACCGTTCTGGAACAGTATGCGGGTCAGCTTGAACTGGATAATCAGATCAGTATTGAGCGTCTGGACAGTGCCATCAGTGGCTCCAGACAGGCAACCTATGACCGTACCCTCTATGGTTATTATAATGAACTGCGTGAGGGAAAAGCGGATTTTAACGTGACCTACAATAAAGGTCAGTACTACATGGCGAAACAGTTCGGCAAGCGAAAAGAAATTTCGGACAGTATTTTTATGATCAAATCAAATCCGACAGTTCTGAAGATCACGAACTATAATACACCTGCCGGAGGAAGCTACCGTCACCTGGAAACTTTCTGGGAAAACGATTTTGACGGGGTCATGAATCTTGCGGAGACTCTGGATACTTCTATCGGACTTTTTTATAATGAAGGCCGGCTTTATCTTGTGCGGAATCTTCTGGATACGGCTTTTGAACCATGGGGGATTCTTGTGCACAGGCTGAATACGGGCTATTGTCTGGAACCTATTTTGAAATCCTACAGTGGTATGGCGGTCAGGATAGCGATTGACGGACAGATCGTGGTATGCCAGGGAGACGGGAAATCGTGGGATGACCTGCCGGAATTTCAGATCAGTGAAGATGCAGCATATCTGATGAAAGACAATGCTGCTTATATTTATCAGTCGGTGAAGGGAAGTGATTTCTGTCTTTCTACGATACTGAGGGCGGATTCTCTGGATCTTTATACTTCCTTTTATGGATATCGGACGATTGTTCTGATCATGGCAGCATTTCTGATTCCCATGATCTGTCTTTTTGCGGTGCTTTCCAGAAGGTATCTGGTGCATCCCGTGAAAATTATGGTGGATCATGCCAGAGAAATTGAAAACGGAAATCTGGGCTGTCAGCTTACGGAAAATACCAGGAGCCTGGAGTTTGAATCTCTGAAAGATTCGTTTAATCACATGTCCGTAACGTTGAAATATCAGTTTGATCATATTTATGAAGAAGAACTGGCACTGCGGGATGCCAGAATTATGGCTCTTCAGTCCCACATCAATCCGCATTTTATGAATAATACGCTGGAAATCATCAACTGGGAGGCAAGGCTGAATGGCGATGAAAAAGTATCAAAGATGATAGAGGCGCTCTCCACACTTCTGGATGCAGCCATGGACAGAAGGAAGATACCGGAAGTTCCTCTTTCACAGGAAATGATTTATGTGAATGCGTATCTGTATATTGCCTCAGAACGTCTTGGAAAGCGGTTGAAAGTCGTCAAGGAACTGGATGAGGAAGCGATGCAGTGCTATGTTCCGCGGCTGATTATGCAGCCGATTATTGAAAATGCAGTGGAGCATGGAGTGGTGCCAAGAGGAGAAGGGACTGTGACACTGAGAAGCTATATTAAAGAGCAGTTTCTTGTTCTGGAGGTAGAGAATGACGGGAAAATGACTTCTGAAGATGAAGAAAGGATCCGAAGACTTCTGTCTCCGGATTATGATACCAGTCGGGAATCATCCGGAAATCTTGGAATTGCCAATGTGAACCAGCGTCTGAAGATTCTTTATGGAGAAGCATGCGGACTGACCATTGCTTATGAGGGAAACGATAAGGTGATATCCAGGCTCCTGATCAAAAATGGACAAATAACACAAGAAAATGCAAGAAATCGCAGTTCCAGTTATTCAAATTACTCAAAGGATACGGCATAATAAAGTCACAAAGCGGAACTACTCAATGGGGTAAAAAAACAAGCAAAAAGACAGGAGGAATTTGAATGAAAAAGAAAATGATTTCTGCATTATTATGCACGGCCATGACAGTTTCCATGATCAGTGCCGGGGCACTGTCCGTATATGCGGAGGGTGTGGAACTGGATGTTGTGACTACCTTTGCAGGTGAGGACAGCAATGCAAAGAATTATCAGGAAGGACTGGAAGGATGGCAGGAGACAAGCGGAAATACGGTCAATGATAATTCTGCTACCGCTGATGAAACGCTAATATTTATAAAAATAAAAAACCGCTGATATTTTTTCTTCTGCCGGCATTTCTATTTATGATCGTGTATCTGTACTATCCTTTTTTTCAGAACATTATTAAATAATTTCCTTCAGTGTAGCGGCTGTTGTGGTTCTTTTAGCCGGTATGGCATCTTTCGGACTGGTACGGTATCAGTTTAAACTTCGGGGATTCCTGATGAGCATTGTGGTTGCGGGAATGATGTTCCCTGTTTTTTCCACGATCATTCCGGTTTATCGAATGCAGAATAAAATGGGAATTACAGGAACAGATTCATTGTTTTTGAATTTATTGTGCGTGATTCTGCCGCAGATTGCCGGAAATCTGTCTTTTGCGATCGTGGTACTTACGGGATATATTAAAAGCCTGCCGATTGAGTTGGAAGAAGCAGCTTATATGGAAGGCAGCAATGCATTTCAGACTTTTTTCAAAGTAGTAGTGCCGATGACAAAACCATCTTTTGCAACAGTTGCTATTTTTTCTTTTCTCTGGAGTTATAATGATTTGTTTACGCAGATGTTTTTCCTGAGAAATAAAAAATACTGGGCTATCACGAGACTTATGCAGATGTTGACTTCTAAAGAAGGAACCAATTACGGTCTGATGGCAGCTACTGTATCGCTGGTAGTGATTCCGGTAATTATCGTATATATTTTTCTGCAGAAATACATAATAAAAGGTATGACGGCAGGGGCGGTGAAAGGATAGAGGACAAGAGTGTATTTCCGGTAACAGCAGTCGTCTTACAAAATATTTTTTATACAGACGGGCAGACGTTGACATACAGCGGATGCCCGTTTTGCTTCTTCATATAGTGACTTGTAAAAACGAAGCTTTTCTTTTGGCATGAAAAGAGGTATAATAATAGAGAATTCAGGGGGATACAGCATATGTTAAAAGTAGTGATCATTGATGATGAGCCGATTATTGTAGAGGGACTTACCAGACTGGTTCCGTGGGGAAAATATCAATGCACAGTAGTCGCCAGTGCCTACAACGGAAAAGAAGGGCTGGAGACAATACGAAGAGAAAAACCGGACATTTTGTTTTCGGATATTGCTATGCCGGGGCTTGACGGACTTAAGATGATTGCTGCTCTGAAAGTGGAATTCCCGGATATGCAGATTTGCATTCTTACCGGATACCGTGATTTTGATTATTGCCAGCAGGCTATTCGTCTTGGGGTATCCCGTTTTTTGCTGAAGCCGTCGAATATGAATGAACTGGAAGAAGCAGTTGAAGCCATGTCGTCAGTTCTTCTGAAAAAGAGGCCGCAGCAGGAAGAACTTCCTGAGGAAAATACAGCAGGAAGCTTTATTGTGAAAAATGCATTACAGTATATGGAGGAGCATTATCAGGAAAAAATTTCTCTCAGCCTTGTGGCGGAAAAGACTTTTGTCAGTCAATGGCATCTCAGCAAACTGCTTAATAAGCAGGAGGGCAAGAATTTTTCTGAGATTCTGAATCAGATCCGTATTGCACATGCACGCGAATTATTGAAAAATCCAGTCTATAGAATTGCAGATATCTCAGAGATGGTAGGCTTCACTGATGTCGCACATTTTTCGAGAGTCTTCAAAAAAATCCAGGGAATTTCTGCTAATGAATATCGAAATACGAAGATTTAGCAGTGCTTTTTGCACCTGAAAAGTCTTAAATTTGTATGAAATACTCCGGGGTTTGGTTGACAAGAATGTGATACTCTGTATAATGAATGCTAGAGCGTGTAATCCAATTGTTTGTTTTTACTGAAAAATATATCAATTTGAGGCACGATCCGGACGATAAAAGTCTGACACCATTGTATGGGAGGAATTATAAATGAAGAAACAATATTTGATACTTGCAGGAACGTTGCTTCTTTGTCTGGCGGCAGCAGGCTGCGGCAAGAAAAAAGAAACACCGGCTGTAGAGGTCCAGGTGACGGCTACGCCGGCTCCGACAGTGACCGTGGCACCTACAGAGGGTGCTCTTGTGGAGATGCAGAAGTCTGAAAATGCGGATATCAGGAACAAAATTGGCGAGAAGACTACGAGTTCATCTCAGATCCTTCTGGTAAATAATACCGGAGATGATATCGCAGCTCTTTATGTCAGAGCTACGATTGATGACGATGATGAGTGGGGAGAGGAACTGATTAAAGGGAAATTTGTCCTGAAGAATGGAGAGAAAGCTCTTTATTATTTTGACCCGGGTATGATGAATACAGAGGATGCTTCCGGTTCTGCTTTTGATATTCGTATCACATATACGGATGAAGAAAAAAATGAGTGCTTTTTCCGGAAACTTCCGCTCAAGACGATTAAGCAGATCACATTATGCATGGATGGAACAGGAGAAGCTTCGATTCCTTACGCGAAGTATCTGAGCGGCAGCAGCAAGGTAGAGACCTCTACTCTGAATGAGGTGAAGAGGCGCCTTGGTATGATGGATTCAGAGGATGACGAGGATGAAGACGAACAGCAGACATCTGACGTGGAGCCTACGCAGGCCCCGGATGATACGCCGGAACCTACACAGGCACCGGAAGAACCGTCAGATGGCGGGGATGAGGTGGATGATCCGAATATCTCAGCTGCAGAGAGCTGTATCGGCAAGTCTCTGGACGAGCTTATCGCACAGTGTGGTGAACCTTCCGGCAGTCAGTATGAAGAAGAACCGGAGACTGGAGAAACAGGTTATCATTACTATAACAACTTTACCGTATCCACCACAGTTGATGAGGACGGCAATGAAGTTGTAGCAGGCGTATGGTAAAGAAAGAATGCAGTGATGACTTTTGATAAAATACAAATATTAAGAAAGGAATCATTATAAACAATGGATATGAAAAGAGTATTATTAAAATTAAGTGGTGAAGCTCTCGCAGGAGAAAAGAAGACAGGGTTTGATGAGGCAACCGTTATCAGTGTTTCCAAACAGATCCGCAGTATTGTGGAAGATGGCCTTCAGGTGGGTATTGTGATCGGCGGCGGAAATTACTGGAGAGGACGCACCAGCGAGACGATCAACCGCAATAAGGCAGACCAGATCGGTATGCTGGCAACAATTATGAACTGTATTTATGTTTCTGATATCTGCCGGTATCTGGGACTGAAGACTGAGATTTATACTCCGTTCGCATGCGGTACATTTACGAAACTGTACTGTAAGGATGAAGTTGAGAAGGATTTTGCAGAAGGAAAGGTTGTATTTTTTGCAGGCGGAACAGGTCATCCGTATTTTTCAACAGATACGGCAACGGTTCTCCGTGCAGTGGAGATTGAAGCAGATGCCATTCTTCTTGCCAAGGCTGTAGACGGAATTTATGACAGCGATCCAAAGACGAACCCGAATGCTGTGAAATACGATGAAATTACCATTGATGAAGTGGTTGCAAGAAAACTGGCAGCAATGGATCTGACAGCATCTATTATGTGTATGGAGCAGAAGATGCCCATGCTGGTATTTGGTCTGGAGGAAGAAAACAGTATTGTGAATGCTGTCCACGGTAAGTTCTCCGGAACCAGAGTCACCGTTTAAGGTATGTATGTTCTGAAGCGTTACGGTACAGAGTGTAACTGCTCAGGAGATAGATCTGTGAAGGTATCAGACAGACACAGGAAAAGCAAAACAGGAGAGGGAGATTTCAAAAATGGATGAAAGAGTTCAGAAGTATGAAGACAAAATGAAAAAAACATTGAGCGGATTTGAAGCAGAGATTGCGACAATCCGTGCAGGACGTGCGAATCCGCATATTCTTGACAAACTTACCGTAGATTATTACGGATCCCCCACACCGCTTCAGCAGGTAGCCAATATCACAGTACCGGAAGCGCGCATGATCTTGATCCAGCCGTGGGAATCCAGCCTGATTAAAGTTATCGAGAAAGCGATTCTGGTTTCCGACCTTGGGCTGAACCCAAGCAACGACGGTAAAGCTATCCGTCTTGTATTGCCGGAGCTTACTGAGGAACGTCGTAAAGATCTGGTAAAAGATGTTAAGAAAAAAGGGGAGGCAGCGAAGGTTGCAGTCCGTAATATCAGAAGAGATGCAAATGATGCATTCAAGAAACTGACGAAACAGGATGTTTCTGAAGATGAAGTAAAGGATCTGAGTGATAAAGTTCAGAAGCTCACAGACAAATATATCAAAGACATTGATGCGGCTGTTGATAAGAAATCAAAGGAAATCCTGACCGTATAATGAGAAGGGGAAGAGAGCCATCAACACGGCTCTCTTTGCTTGTAGGAAAGCACTCCTGCAGGATGATATTATTATTGAAGCAAACCCGATACGGGTGAGAGGAGATAAAATGAACGTACCGAATCACATTGCCATTATTCTGGACGGCAACGGACGCTGGGCAAAAGCGAAAGGAATGCCAAGAAGTTACGGTCATGTAAAAGGATGCGCCAATCTGGAGACAATCTGTGACGATATGAAGGAACTGGGAGTGAAATATCTGACAGTTTATGCATTTTCAACAGAGAACTGGAAACGTTCCAGAGAAGAAGTAGAAGGGCTGATGAAGCTTTTTCGAAATTATCTGAAGAAATGCATTAAGATTGCTGAAAAGAATAAGATGAAGGTAAAAATCATCGGAGATATTTCAGCTTTTGACGCGGATATCCGGCAGAAGATCGTGGAACTGGAAGAGTTTTCCAAAGATTATACGGAGCTTCATTTTCAGATTGCATTGAATTACGGAAGCCGTGATGAAATTGTCAGAGGAATGCGCCGTATGGCTCTGGATGCAGCTGAGGGAAGACTCAGGCCCGAAGAAATTGAAGAAAATACAATTGAAAACTATCTGGATACTGCAGGGATTCCGGACCCGGATCTTCTTATAAGGACCAGCGGAGAGCAGCGGCTTTCCAATTTTCTGCTGTGGCAGCTGGCTTACACAGAGTTTTACTTTACTGATGTTCCATGGCCGGACTTTCATAAAGAGGAACTTGTGAAAGCAATCGAAACATATAATCACAGGGACCGAAGATACGGCGGGGTTAAGGAGGAGTAAAGATGTTTAAAACAAGGCTTATAAGTGGAATACTCCTGGTGGCGGCGGCACTTCTGACGATTATCAGCGGAAACTATGTGCTGCTGTTTACGCTGGCCTGTGTTTCCGTAATAGGGATGAATGAACTTTACCATGCCATGAAAGTACGCGAAGAGAAACTGAATCTTCTGGAGCTTGCAGGGTATGCCGGAGCAGCTGTCTATTATGCAGCTGCATTTGCGGATTTTGAGCGCTACGGAACTATGGCGATTATCGGTGCTCTGGTCCTGATCATGTTTGTGTATGTTTTTTCATACCCGAAATACGATGCAAACCAGGTGATGGCAGCTTATTTTGGATTTCTTTATGTGGCTGTTATGCTTTCGTTTATTCTCCTTACAAGAAATCTGGAAGGCGGTCAGTTTATTGTATGGCTGATTTTCTTCTGTTCATGGGGATGTGATACATGTGCCTATTGTGTGGGAATGCTTATCGGCAAACATAAAATGGCTCCTGTTCTAAGCCCGAAGAAATCTGTGGAAGGTGCTGTTGGCGGTGTTGCGGGGGCTGCTCTTCTGGGTGTGATCTATGCTGCGGCGACAGACGGCAAAATGGCTGAGTATGCACTGATATGTGCAGTGGGAGCATTGATTTCCATGGTGGGAGACCTGGCGGCTTCCGCGATCAAGAGAAACCAGGGAATCAAAGATTATGGAAAACTGATTCCCGGACATGGGGGAATTCTGGATCGTTTTGACAGTGTGATTTTTACAGCACCGGTTATCTATTACCTTGCCAAAATGGTTCTCGGTATATAGGATTGATGTCAAGTACAGAATACTCTGTTGGCCCTGGCATTACAGGAATGAAACAATAAGAGAAAGGGCAGTTCATGAAAAAAATAGCAATTTTAGGCTCGACAGGTTCCATTGGAACACAGACACTGGATGTTGTGAGAGCAAATAAAGATCTTCAGGTACTGGGAATCAGTGCAGGGAGAAATGTAAAAAAGCTGGAAGAGCAGGTAAGAGAATTTCATCCCCGGCTTGTGGCTGTATGGGAGGAAGATGCAGCGAAGGAACTGGCAGTTCGTATCAGTGATCTGGACGTACGCGTGGTATCCGGAATGGACGGTCTTCTGGAACTGGCGGCAATGCAGGAAACAGAAATCCTGGTGACAGCGATTGTGGGCATGCTCGGAATCCGTCCTACAATGGAAGCGATCCGTGCCGGAAAGGATATTGCTCTGGCAAATAAAGAAACACTGGTGACAGCCGGTCACCTGATCATGCCGATGGCAAAAGAGTACGGGGTAAAGATCCTGCCGGTGGACAGCGAACACAGTGCTATCTTTCAGGCAATCAACGGGGAACACAAAGAAGAAATACAGAAACTTCTGATCACTGCATCCGGCGGACCGTTCAGGGGAAAGAAACGTAAGGATCTGGAGCATGTGACTCTGGCGGATACGCTGAAGCATCCCAACTGGGTAATGGGACAGAAGATCACTGTGGATTCCGCAACGCTTGTGAATAAAGGTCTGGAAGTGATGGAGGCGCGCTGGCTGTTTGATATGGATCTGGAGCACATTCAGGTGGTTGTTCAGCCGCAGAGTGTGATTCATTCCATGGTGGAATTCAAAGACGGCGGCATTATGGCGCAGCTGGGTACACCGGATATGCGCCTTCCTATCCAGTATGCACTGTATTATCCTCACAGAAGATATCTGGATGGAGAACGTCTGGATTTTGCAAAGCTTGGCCAGATTACTTTTGAAGAACCGGATATGGAGACATTTGCAGGCCTTCCGATGGCAATCGAGGCTTCGGCCATGGGTGGTACGATGCCTACCGTGTTTAATGCGGCGAATGAACTGGCAGTGAAAAAATTCCTCCGTCAGGAAATCGGATTCCTGGATATTTATGAAATCATCGGGCAGTCTATGAGCAGGCATACAAAGTCCGAAAATCCGAATCTGGAAGAAATCCTTGCTGCAGAGGAAGAGACTTATCGTTGGATTGAAAGCAGGTGGTAGATTGAAGATATTGATAGCACTTTTGATATTCAGTGGAATTATCCTGTTTCACGAACTGGGTCATTTTCTTCTGGCAAAGAAGAACGGGATCGTGGTAACGGAATTTTCGCTGGGAATGGGACCGAGACTTTTAAGTACGAAGTGGGGCGGAACACGATATTCACTCAAGCTGCTGCCTCTTGGCGGCTCCTGTGCAATGCTTGGTGAAGATACTGCGGAGGAATCCCTGCCGGGCAGCTTTAATGCGGCTTCTGTGTGGGGAAGGATTTCTGTTGTTGCTGCCGGACCGGTGTTTAATTTTATTCTGGCATTTGTACTTTCGGTGTTTGTTGTGGGATTTGCGGGATATGATCCTGCAGAAATTACGAGTGTGCCTGAAGGATCTGCGGCAGAAGCAGCCGGTCTTCAGGAAGGGGATCTCATTACGGAGTATCAGGGCTATCATATTGATTTCGGAAAGGATCTGTATCTCTATCGCTATCTGAATCCGCTTGATGTAAATGAAACGGTTCATATTACTTATGAGAGGGATGGCGTAAAATACGAAACAGCCTATCAGCCGGATGTATATGTACGCTATCTTCTGGGATTTAACAGGGAATCTGCTGATACGATGGAGGTTGCTTCTCTGATTGAAGGAATGCCGCTGGGAGAAGCCGGTGTAAAAGCAGGCGATATCATTACAGGCATTAACGGTGTGGAGATTCCTGACGGCGCAGCTTATGATGCTTATCTGCAGGAGCATCCGCTGTCTGATGAGCCGGTGGAAATTACCTATATGAGAGATGGTCTGGAATACGAAACCACACTGACCCCGGCACAGTACAGTACGGCAGATATGGGTTTTTCCTATAATCTTGTATGCCAAAAGACAAGCGGACTGGATATCTTCAAGTATAGCCTGTATGAAGTAAAATATATGATCCGCACTACTGTTCTCAGCCTTAAAGAACTGGTTACCGGAGGCCTCGGCATGGATGATCTGAGCGGTCCAGTGGGGGTTGTGGATGCCATTGGTACTGCCTATGAAGAGAGTAAAAGTGAGGGAGCAGTGATGATCTGGGTAAATATGCTGTACATGGCTGTGCTGCTTTCTGCCAATCTTGGTGTAATGAACCTTCTGCCGCTTCCGGCACTGGACGGAGGACGTCTTGTATTTCTTGCAGTGGAAGCCATCCGCAGAAAGCCGGTGAACCGGGAACTGGAAGGTATGATCCATTTTGCAGGGCTTATGTTCCTTATGGCACTGATGCTTGTAGTAATGTACCACGATATTGTGAAAATTTTATGATGATTTGGGAATGCATTCTGATCTCACAGAGAGATACCGGGTGCATTCTTTTTTGTGCAAAAAATGAAAAGGAAAGTCCGAATAATATCAGAAAATAGTTGACATTTCCATATGTTTTACCTAAAATGTGAAATGTAATTATAAAAACCGAACATGTAAAGGAGGATGTAACATGAAAAAAGGTATGAAAAAATTTGTCAGCCTTTTGCTTGCAGCTATGATGGTAGTATCCATGGTTGCATTCAGTACCGTTGTGTATGCAGATGCCAATCCTGATTTTAAGATGGGTGTCATCCTCGTAGGCGACGAGACAGAGGGTTACTCTGCAGCTCATATTGAAGGTATTAAGAAAGCTGCCGGGGAACTGGGACTGGAAGACAGCCAGATCATCTGGAAATATAAAGTTCCGGAAGACTCCACCTGTTATGATTCTGCAGTTGACCTTGTAGGTCAGGGATGTTCTCTTATTATTTCCAACAGCTACGGACACCAGACTTATATGGTTCAGGCAGCTCAGGAATATCCGGATACTGCATTTGTATCCATGACCGGTGATTTTGCAGCCATCAGCGGATGCAGCAATTTCAAGAACGCATTCACCAAAGTTTATGAATCCCGTTATGTATCTGGTGTTGTTGCCGGCCTTAAATTAAAAGAGATCACAGAAGACGGCACTCTGACAGCAGAAACACAGCCGGACAGCTTTGATGCAGACGGCAATGTAAAAATCGGTTATGTAGGCGCTTTCAGCTACGCAGAGGTTGTTTCCGGTTATACCGCATTCTACCTTGGTGTAAAGAGCGTTATGCCGAACGTTGTAATGGAAGTAAAATATACCAATTCCTGGTTTGATATTGACAAAGAAGCAGCTGCAGCAGAAGCACTTGTTGCTAACGGAGCTGTTATCATTGGCCAGCATGCAGACTCCACAGGAGCACCTGCAGCAGTTCAGAAACTCCAGGATGCAGGTACGATCTGCTACTCCATCGGATACAACATTGACATGCTTGAGACTGCTCCGAAAGCAGCTCTTACTTCCGCAACCAATGACTGGGATGTATATTATAAATATGCGATCGAAGCAGCCATGAACGGAGAAGATATCGTCGTTGACTGGGCAAAAGGTTACGACGAAGGTGCAGTAAGCATTACTGAACTTGGCGAATCCTGTGCAGAAGGAACTGCTGATTACGTAGCAGACATTGAAGCTCAGTTAAAAGACGGAACACTTCATGTATTTGACACAACAACCTTCACCGTTGGCGGAGAACAGGTTACATCTGCACCGTGCGATATGTCCTTTATGGATTACACAGCAGATCCTCCTGCAGCAATCTATGAAGGTGAGACTGTAGAAGCAATCAAAGACGGATACTTTGCTGAATCTGAATACAGAAGCGCACCGTATTTTGCACTGCGCATCGATGGTATCACAGAAGATGCAGAAGCTGTTGAATAATTCAGAGCTGTTTTAATATTTAAAAGATTTCATAAAAAATTACGCAAAGGGGAGCAGAAATGCTTCCTTTTGTGTTTGTTTATGTTATAATAACAGGGACATTGTTTCAACATTAGGGAAGGGAGGCGCAGCTTAGATGGAATATGCAGTTCAGTTAAAAAATGTTACAAAGACATTTGGAAAAGTTGTTGCCAATAAAGATGTATCGCTGGATATCCGTAAAGGAGAAATACTTTCACTTCTTGGCGAGAACGGAAGCGGTAAAACAACACTGATGAATATGATCGCAGGCATTTATTATCCGGATGAAGGAGAGATTCTGGTAAACGGAACTCCTGTGGAAATTCGTTCTCCAAAAGATGCCTATGATCTGGGAATCGGAATGATTCATCAGCATTTCAAGCTGATCGATGTTTTTACAGCCGTTGAGAACATTGCTCTGGGACTTGATAAAAAAGAAAAATTTGATATGAAAGCCATCCAGGCAAAAACACAGGCTATCTGTGACAAATATCATTTTGACCTGAACCTTTCACAGAAGGTTTATGAAATGAGTGTGTCTCAGAAACAGACACTGGAAATTGTTAAGGTGCTGTACCGCGGTGCGGATATCCTGATTCTGGATGAGCCTACAGCTGTACTGACACCACAGGAGACAGAACGGCTTTTTGAGGTGATCCGTAATATGAAAGCGGACAACAAATCAGTAATCATCATTACTCACAAGCTTCATGAAGTTCTGGAAATTTCCGACAGAGTGGCGATTCTTCGAAAAGGAGAATATATCGGAACCGTGGAGACCAAAGATGCCACCGAGAATTCGCTTACGGAAATGATGGTCGGCAAAAAAGTCGAGCTGAATATCCAGCGCACACAACCGCAGAACATGGTTAAGAGACTGTCGATTTCCAATCTGACAGTTTACAACAAAGAGACTGTAAAAATTCTGGATGATATCAGTTTTGATGTATATGGCGGAGAAATCCTGGGTATAGCGGGTATTTCCGGAAACGGACAGAAAGAGCTTCTGGAAGCCATTGCAGGACTGCAGATCACTGCGCAGGGAAGCAGTATTAAGTTTTATGAACGCGGTAAGGAGAATGCCCCAATGGAGCTTGTGGGCAAAACCCCCAAGAAGATTCGTGATGCAGGCATTCATCTTGCTTTTGTGCCGGAGGACCGACTGGGTATGGGACTTGTTGGATCCATGGGTATGACAGGCAATATGCTGCTGAAAAGTTATGGAAAGGGTCGGTCCCCGATTACGGATACGAAGGGTCCGCGTCAGCTTGCGGAAAGAGTCAAAAACGAGCTGGAAGTTGTGACGCCGAGCGTGAACACACCTGTTTCCAGACTGTCAGGAGGTAATGTCCAGAAGGTTCTGGTGGGACGTGAGATTGCGGAAGAACCGACTGTTTTAATGACAGCCTATGCTGTCCGGGGTCTGGACATCAATACTTCCTATACCATATACAATCTTCTGGATGAAGAAAAGAAAAAGGGCGTTGCTGTTATTTATGTGGGAGAGGATCTGGATGTACTCATTGATCTTTGTGACAGGATTCTGGTACTGTGTGACGGCAAGGCAAATGGAATTGTGGAAGGACGAAGAACTACAAAAGAGGAAGTCGGACTTCTCATGACAAATATTAAGAAGGGCGGTGCAGTGAATGAGTAATGAAAATGCAAAAATAAAAGAGCCCTTTGTACGTATCGTGAAGCGGGACGGCGCTACATTCGGCAATAAGGTGGCAGCCCGTGCAGCTGCGATTTTGCTGGCACTGGTTGTGGATGCGATCTTTATCTTTGCCGTAACAGGTCTGAATCCGCTGGCTGTTTATGGAGTTATGTTCAATGGTACTTTTATGACATCCGTGCGTTTCTCATGGGCAATGAGGGATCTGGTCACTTTGCTGTGCATCGGCATTGCGCTGGCACCTGCGTTTAAAATGCGTTTCTGGAACATCGGAGCAGAAGGACAGGTATTGATGGGCGGCCTCGCCACAGCCCTTGTCATGGTAAAATTCGGTCAGAGCATGTCAGCACCGATGCTGTTTCTTACCATGTTCCTTACCAGCATTATTGCCGGAGGTGTTTGGGGATTTATTCCGGCATTTTTTAAGGCATACTGGAATACCAATGAAACTCTTTTTACACTGATGATGAATTATGTTGCCACAAGCATTGTTGCATGTATGACAAATATTATGCGTGGAAAGGCTTCCAGCCTTGGAAAATTGAATATGTCCAATCAGGCAGGATGGTTCCCGCAGTTTTTGGGTCAGAGGTACAATATTAATATTCTCATTGTTCTGATTCTGACTTTTGTAATGTTTTTCTATCTGAAGTATTCCAAACAGGGATATGAGATTGCCGTTGTGGGAGAATCTGAGAATACTGCCCGTTATGCCGGAATCAATGTAAAGCGTGTGACTATTCGGACTATGATCCTTTCCGGTGCGATCTGCGGTCTTGTTGGATTTTTGATCGTAGCAGGAAGAGACCAGACGATTTCCACGTCATCAGCAGGAGGAAATGGATTTACTGCAATTATTGTAGCATGGCTTGCAAAATTTAATACCTTTTATATGGCGCTGATTTCCTTCCTTCTTATCTTTCTCTCCAGAGGTGCTTCGGAGATTGCGTCTGCCTACAGTCTGAATGATTTTGCGGCAAGCATTATCGAAGGTATTATTCTGTTCTTCATTTTGGGCAGTGAATTTTTCATTAATTATAAGATGGTCTTTCGTGGTTCGAAACATAAGGAGGTGCGCTAAATGAGTAATTTAATTGCATGGATTATCCGGGCGATTCCTTTCGGAACGATTATTATGTTTGGCTCCATGGGAGAGATTGTTACGGAAAAATCAGGAAACCTGAATCTTGGTGTTCCGGGAATCATGTACCTTGGCGGTTTTGCCGGATTTGCAAGCTCCTATTATTATGAGAAGCTTTCTCCGGATCCCAAAGGCTGGGTATGTGTGATCATTGCATTGACGGCTGCCATTCTGGCTTCCATGCTCGGCGGACTGATCTTCAGCTTCCTGACTATAACTCTGCGTGCAAACCAGAACGTGACCGGTCTTGCACTGACCACATTTGGCCAGGGCGTTGCCAATTTCTTCGGTGTGTTTATTCTGAATGGTTCCAGCTATTCTTCCGCACCGCTGGCAAATGCTGCTTTTGCAAAAAAGATGCCGTTCCTTTCTTCTAAATTCGGCGTGATCAGCAAGACCGTATTCAGTTATGGATTTCTCGTATATGTGGCTGTTATCCTTGCGGTTGTGCTTCACTACGTTCTCAATAAAACCAGAGTGGGCCTGAATCTGCGGGCTGTCGGAGAAAATCCGGGAACAGCGGATGCTGCAGGTATCAATGTCACCAGATACAAATATCTGGCGACCTGTCTGGGAGCCGGGATTTCCGGAATCGGTGGTCTCTACTACGTACTTGACTATAACCAGGGAATCTGGGCGACAACGGGTCAGATTGAAGCACTTGGCTGGCTGGCTGTAGCGCTTGTTATTTTTACCACCTGGAAGCCTCTGAATGCAATCTGGGGAGCATATCTTTTCGGAATGCTTTACTGGCTGTATCAGTTCCTGCCAAGCCTTCTTGGAATCAAGGTGGCAAGCTATGTTACGGATCTGATCCAGATGGTGCCGTATGTGGTTACGATCATTGTTCTTGTTGTCATCAGCTTCCGTAAGAAAAAAGAAAATCAGCCTCCGGAAAGTCTTGGACTTTCCTATTTCAGAGAGGAGAGATAGTTTTCATATCATAAAATAAAGCGTCCTGTACCGATCAATACTGATTCGGGGCAGGACGTTTTTTATGCTATAGGATTTATTACATATTACATGTTTTTCCGGGTCAGGCTGCTGATCACGGAAATAGTATATTCGGGATTGTACTGCTGGCTTTCTTTGTATGCGTAATAACCTCCGTAGATCTGGTATGTGAAACGGATGTCTTTTTCCGGATCATCCCTGTATTCGGGGCGGATGCTGAAGAGAAGATCTTTTACAGAGTGATGTATTTTCTGCGGGAGCAGCATACTGCGGGTATCCGAAAAGAGTATCCGGATCAGGGAGTTTTTGGCCTGATATGCCTGGAAAAGCTCCTGTGTGAACTGATCCGGCGCGTCAAAAACTTTTTCGGGATGCTGAATTGACTGCAGGATAGAGTCTACTACTTCATCTTCCAGTTGTTCCGACAGATCATAGATATCACGGTAATGGACGTAAAAAGTGGATTTGTTGATTTCGGCTTTCTGACAAAGCTCCGTTACGGTGATCTTTTCCAGAGGCTTCTTTGCCCTGATTTCCAGAAAGGCATTGATGATACTGTTCTTGCTTTTTTGAATTCTTTTGTCCATGGGGTATCTCCATTATTCTCCGACAGTTTCGGGAATCCGTTGTTTATCCGACAATCACTATGATCGGTTGTTTATCCGACAATTGCTGTAATCAGTTGTTTATCCAACGATTTGGAAAAGCTGACGGATGCATTTTTATGAAAACCTGCTTATATTATAATCGTAAAAAAGACAACTGTCTATTATTTTTTTCTGGAGGATGTACGATGGATTTTTATAATTTTTATACAGGAAAAGAATTTGAAGCGCAGGAATTTCTGGGTGCACATGTATCAAAAGAGGGGACAACATTCCGTACATTTGCACCGGCGGCGAGTCATATTGCAGTGATAGGAGAGTTTAATGAATGGACAGAGGCTCCCATGCACAAAATACATGATGGGAATTTCTGGGAATGTATGATTGCGCAGGCGAAGCCGGGAATGATGTACAAATACCGGATTTACCGGCAGGACGGAACATTTATCGACCATGCGGATCCTTACGCCTTCTATTCGGAAATGCGTCCGGCATCTGCGTCAATCATTTATGACAGAAGTACACTTCAATTTCATGATGAAAAATGGCTTCGTAAAAGAAGGAATTCTCTGCAGAGTCCGCTGAATATTTATGAGATCCATATTGGCTCGTGGAGGAAGAAAACCGAAGAGGAGGACGGATGGTACTCCTATGGAGAGCTTGCAGATATTCTGGTACCGTATCTGAAAGAAAATGGTTATAATTATGTTGAATTAATGCCTTTATGCGAGTATCCCTGCGATGCTTCATGGGGGTATCAGGCTACCGGATATTTCAGTCCGACTTCCCGTTACGGTACACCGGAAGGGCTGTGTGAATTTGTAGATAAATGTCATCAGCAGGAAATCGGTGTGATTCTTGATTTTGTTCCTGTTCATTTTGCAGTAAACGATTATGCGCTGTGGAATTACGACGGAACAGCTTTGTTTGAATATCCCAACAGTGCTGTCGGAGTGAACGAATGGGGAAGCTGCAATTTCATGCATTCAAGAGGAGAGACCTGCAGTTTCCTTCAGTCCGCAGCATATTTCTGGCTGAAAGAGTATCATTTTGACGGTCTTCGTATGGACGCAGTGGGCAATCTGATTTACTGGCAGGGGAATCCAGGAAGAGGTGAGTGTAAGCCAGCGATGCAGTTTCTTCAGGTGATGAACCAGGGACTGAAGGACAGAATGCCGGATGTTCTCCTGATCGCGGAGGATTCTTCTTCCTGGATCGGAGTGACGAAGCCGGTATCAGAAGGCGGTCTTGGATTTGATTACAAGTGGGATCTGGGGTGGATGAATGATACACTTGCATATTTTTCGGCAGAGCCTCAGTATCGCACCGGGATGTATCATAAGCTGACTTTTTCCATGCAGTATTTTTATGATGAGCATTTTCTTTTGCCTCTTTCTCATGATGAAGTGGTGCACGGCAAGGCAACGATTCTGCAGAAAATGGGGACTGAATATGAGCGTAAATTCCCGCAGGCAAGAGCTCTGTATATGTACATGTATGCGCATCCCGGCAGGAAACTGAACTTTATGGGAAATGAACTGGGGCAGTTAAGGGAGTGGGATGAAAAAAGAGAACAGGACTGGTGTATTCTGGAATATCCCATACATGACGCATTTCATCGTTTTATGAAGGATCTGAATAAATGTTATCTGGAAAATCCTGCACTTTTCCAGGAGGATTACAGCAGGGATGGATTCTGCTGGATTGACTGCCATCAGGAAGAAAAAAATGTGTATGTATTCCAACGAAAATGCATCAGTCAGACGATACTTGCCGTTTTTAACTTTTCTGACAGGGTGCAGGAATATGAACTGCCTGATATGATGGATCGGAAACTTAAGCTGCTTATGGACAGTGAGAGGGATATTTACGGCGGATCTGCCGGAAGCGTGATGAATGAAAAAGGAGATGGTAAGTCTGGAGAAGTAAACAGGAATCTTCTGACTCTTCCGCCATTTTCCGGCAGATATTATATACAGGAGTGATTAAACGAATATCGGTGATTTTCGTTTATTTTTCGGTAAAACTGAAGAATACAGGAACAGATACAGGAACCGGTTCTGCTGCTATATCTATCTTACAAAGAGAATCCGCTTTTATGATATACTGACATGTACGTTTTGGATTGCGATGAAAAAGAAAACAGAGGATAAATTATGTGTGGAATTTGTGGATTCATTGGATATCAGAAGGAGGAAGAAAAAATCGCCCGCCGTATGCTCGAGGCAATACGGCACCGGGGACCGGACGGTCAGGATGTGAGGGTACAAGGCGGCGCAACGCTGGGGTTTTGCAGACTGAGTATTATTGATCTGGACGGCGGCATGCAGCCTATGGAAAACGAAACAAAAGATATGGCGCTTGTCTTTAACGGGGAAATATATAATTACAGAGTTCTGAGAAAACAACTGGAAGAAAAGGGTCACGTATTTACAAGCCATTCCGATTCAGAGACATTGCTGCACGGCTATGAAGAGTATGGAGAAAAGCTTCTGGATAAGATCCGCGGGATGTTTGCGTTTGCTGTGTGGGATGAAAAGAAAAAGACACTTTTTGCTGCAAGAGATTTTTTTGGCATCAAACCGTTTTATTATTCAGTAATCGACGGATGCTTTGTGTTTGCCTCGGAAATCAAAAGTATTCTGGAGTTTCCGGGATACCACAGAGAAGTCAATACAGAAGCACTGGAACAATATCTGTCATTTCAGTATTCTGTTCTGGATGAAACCTTTTTTAAAGGGATTTACCGGCTTCCGGCAGGATGCTTCCTTAAGTATGAAAATGGGCAGGTGCATGTCACAAGGTATTTTGATCCCATACTGACACCAAAAAACATCCATAACGAGAAGAAACTGCAGGAACGGCTGGAGAAAGCGCTTACGCATTCTGTGCGGTGTCATATGATCAGTGATGTGGAAATCGGTGCATTTTTATCCGGCGGTGTGGATTCCAGCTTTGTGGCGGAGCAGTTTAGCGGGAAGAAGGCTTTTACTGTAGGATTTATGGATATGCAGAGCAAATATAACGAAATTGAAGCGGCTGCCGATCTGGCAGAGAAGCTGGAGCTGGAGCATCATACGAAGATCATCGGGAAAGAAGAATTCTGGGAAGCAGTTCCAAAAGTGATGTATTATCTGGATGAGCCAAGCGGGGATGCTTCCGCAGTCGCATTATATTTCGTTTCAGAGGAAGCGGCAAAATATGTAAAAGTAGTGACTTCCGGAGAAGGTGCAGATGAACTGTTCGGAGGATATAATATCTATCTGGAACCGGAAGCTCTGAAATGGATGAAGTGGATACCGAAAAAAATCAGGAGAAGCATTGGAAAACAGGCTGTAAAACTGCCGGAGACAGTCCGTGGCAGAAACTATCTTATCCGGGCATCAAAAGATGTGGAGGAGAGATTTATCGGCAATGCGAATATTTTTTCCACAGAAGAAAGAAGGAAAATCCTGCGTAAAGCGTCAGGAGCACAGGAGACAGACGCATTCCTTCAAAAATACTATGACAAAACTGCCGGCCTGAAGGATATTGATAAAATGCAGTATATTGATCTGACCTGCTGGCTGGAAGGAGATATTCTTCTGAACGCAGACAGAATGAGTATGGCTCATTCACTGGAACTGAGAGTGCCTTATCTGGATAAGGAAGTGTTCAAAGCGGCTCAGATCATGCCGGCGAAAATGAAGACACGCCATAACCAGACAAAATATCTGTTCCGGAAAGTGACAGAGAAATATCTTCCTGCCGAGAGTGCCAGAAAAAAGAAACTTGGTTTTCCTGTGCCGATACGGGTATGGCTGCGTGAGGAACCCTATTACGATAAGGTAAAAGAGGCATTTGAGAGTGAGGCAGCCAGGAAATATTTTCATACAGAGGAGCTTCTGCAACTTCTGGATGAGCATAAAAGCGGACAGAAAGACAACAGCCGGAAAATATGGACAGTTTATACATTTCTGGTATGGTACAGGATCTATTTCCCGCTTTCTGGAGTTTGTGCTTTTTTTAGTACGGAAGATATGGTATGATAACTGTTACACTATGACATTTTCTTTGTCCTTCCGGCAGGGAAGGATAGAAAAGAGAAGTGACAGGACACAGAATATGGAGGAGAAAAGCAAATGAAGTTTTCGGAAATGCCTTATACCCGGGTAGATATTTCAGCGGCAATTGATGAGGGAAAGATTCTGATCGAAAAGGCAGCAAACGCGAAAAGCGGGGAAGAGCAGTTTGAAATTCACCAGGAATTTAATAAGTTTACAGATCATGTTATGACGCTGTGCACCATAGCACATATCCGCAGGGACGGAGATGTAACCGATGAGTTTTATGAGGGAGAAAATAATTACTATGATGAAAAGCTTCCGGAGTTTGATGCGATGGTAAATGAGTATCAGAAGGTGCTTTTTAAAACACCGTACCGCAGGTATATGGAAGAAAAAATCGGTGCTGTTGCATTCAGATCCATGGAGCTTTCCATGAAAGCCTTTGATGAAAGCCTGATTCCTCTCCTTCAGGAGGAAAACGCTCTTTCGACACGATACAGAAAGCTGATTGGAGCTGCAAAAGCGGACTGGGAAGGAGAGGAACTGAACCTTTCTCTGCTGCGCAAATATATGCGCCATGAAGACAGGAATATCAGAAAAAAGGCCTGGGATAAATTTTCCGGATTTTTTGAAGAAAATCAGGCGGAAATCGACGAGATTTATGACCTGCTGGTGAAAAACCGCACCAGACAGGCCAGGATGCTGGGATTTGAAAATTATATCGATATGGGTTATTGCAGAATGAACCGAAATTCTTACACCAAAGAAGACATTGAGAAACTGCGTGACCAGGTGAAGAATGTATTCGTTCCTTTTGCTGCAAAGATTCATGAAATCCGCAGGCAGCGCCTGGGAATTGAAAAACTCTGCTATTATGATGATGATGTTTACTTTCCGCAGGGAGACCCTGCACCGACAGGGACTCCAGAGGAAATTCTGGCTGGCGGACAGAAAATGTATTCCGAGCTTTCACAGGAAACCAGAGAATTTTTTGATCTTATGAGAGAGTGGGAACTGTTTGATGTTCTCGGTCGTAAGAATAAGGCAACAGGCGGCTATATGACAGATCTTCCGGATTATGGTGTACCGTTTATTTTTGCCAACTTTAACGGAACCAGCGGTGATGTGGATGTGATCACGCATGAGTGCGGACATGCTTTTCAGGGATATATCTCCGGAAAAGATCCTATTTCGGATCATAACCGCTACCTGACTATGGAAACGGCGGAGATTCATTCCATGTCCATGGAATTCTTTGCAGAGCCATGGATTGAACTGTTTTTCGGTGAACGCGGAGACGATTACCGCAGGATGCATCTGGAGTCTGCTATCGCCTTTATCCCATATGGAACTATGGTGGATGAATTCCAGCATATTGTTTACGGCAATCCGGATATGACCCCGAAGGAACGCCGTGAGGCATGGCTTGGTCTGGAACAGCAATACCGTCCGCATATGGATGTGACGGGATGTACATTTATGGAGGATGGTGCTTACTGGCACAGGCAGCATCATATTTTTGAACTGCCGTTTTATTATATTGACTATGTGATGGCGCAGCTTTGCGCGTTTCAGTTTAAACTGAAAATGGATGAGAATTATGAAGATGCCTGGGAAAAATATCTGAAACTCTGTAAGCTTTCCGCAAGTGATTTCTACCCGAATATGCTGAGTGAAACAGGCCTGAAAGTGCCATTTGCAGAGAATTGTATTGAAGAAACTGTAAAAGAACTGGAGAAAAAACTGGGAATCTAGTACAGAATTGCATTAATTTTTAAGTAATATTTTTATGGAAAAAGTTTCCTATATATGGCATAATTAAAAGAAAACCAAGGAGATCATTCATATGCCATTTATTGCTGCCCCTGTTAAAATACCAGAAGACATCCGCC